>NZ_QQWY01000005.1:0-168181 GCF_003950455.1 Sphingomonas sp. ABOLE | reverse complement strand
GAGGGAGGGGAGCGCCAGCCCAAGATCCTCCCCGGCACGGGGAGGGGGACCGCCGCCGAAGGCGGTGGTGGAGGGGGATCTCCACAAGGGACGTCCCTCGCGGCGATCCCCCTCCACCAAGCCGCTGCGCGTCTTGGTCCCCCTCCCCGTTCCGGGGAGGATCTAGCTCACGCGAACGCGGGCATCCCCGGCAGCAGCTTGTCCAGCGTCACCGGATAGTCGCGCACCCGCACCCCGCAGGCATTGTGGATGGCGTTCGCCACCGCCGCGCCAACGCCGCACAGGCCGAGTTCGCCGACACCCTTCGCCTTCATCGGCGACGTCGTGGGATCGGTCTCGTCGAGGAAGATCACTTCCTGGTGCGGGATGTCGGCATGGACCGGCACTTCGTATCCGGCGAGGTCGTGGTTGACGAAGAAGCCGAAGCGCTTGTCGACCGCGAGCTCCTCCATCAGCGCCGAGCCGACGCCCATCGTCATCGCCCCGATCACCTGGCTGCGCGCCGACTTGGGGTTCAGGATCCGCCCCGCCGCGCACACCGCGAGCATCCGGCGCACCCGCACCTCGGCCGTGGCCGCATCCACCGCGACCTCGACGAAATGCGCGCCGAAGGTCGATTGCTGGTACTTCTTGGCGAGGTCGCCATAGTCCATATAGTCCTCGGCGACGAGCTCACCGCCCTTGGCCGCATCGGCCAGCGCGACGCTGCGGTTGCCCGCGCGGACCTTGCCGTCCTCGAACACGACATCGGCCGAGTTGAAGCCGAGCGCCGCGGTCACCTTGTCGCGCAGCATCGCGCAGGCGGCGTAGACGCCCGCGGTCGAGCTGTTGGCGCCCCATTGCCCGCCCGAGCCCGCCGAGGCCGGGAAGCTGGAATCGCCCAGCCGCACCACCACCGTCTCCAGCGGCACGCCCATCATCTCCGCCGCGGTCTGCGCGATGATGGTATAGGTGCCGGTGCCGATATCGGTCATGTCGGTCTCGACCGTCACGACGCCCTTGCCGTCCAGCCGCACCCGCGCGCCCGAGCGGCCGTTGAGGTTGTTGCGGAAGGCGGCGGCCATGCCCATGCCGATCAGCCAGCGACCTTCGCGGACGGCACCCGGCGCCTTGGCGCGCCTGGCCCAGCCGAACTTGTCCGCGCCGATCCGCATGCACTGGATCAGCTGGCGCTGCGAGAAGGGACGGTTGGCGGCCTCGGGGTCGACCTGGGTGTCGTTCAGCGCGCGGAACGCCACCGGGTCCATCCCCAGCTTCTCCGCCATCTCGTCCATCGCGATCTCGAGCGCCATCATGCCGGGCGCTTCGCCCGGCGCGCGCATCGCATTGCCCTCGGGCAGGTCGAGCACCGCCAGCCGCATCGCGGTCAGCCGGTTCTCGCCCGCGTAGAGCAGGCGGGTCTGGCTCACCGCCGTCTCCTGGCCGCCGCCGGGCAGGTCGCCCGACCAGCTCTCATGGCCGATCGCGGTGATCTTGCCGTCGCTGGTGGTGCCGATGCGGATGCGCTGGATCGTCGCCGGACGGTGGGTGGTGTTGTTGGCGATCAGCGGGCGCTGGAGCGACACCTTGACCGGCCGCCCCGCCGCCTTGGCACCCAACGCCGCGAGGATCGCGTCGGTGCGGACGAACAGCTTGCCGCCGAACCCGCCACCGACATAGGGCGACATCAGCCGCACCTTCTCCTTGGGGAGCCCCAGCGTGCGCGCGACATCGCCCTTGCCCCAGTTGATCATCTGGTTCGAGGTCCAGAGCAGCAACTGGTCGCCTTCCCACTTGGCGGTGGAGGCGTGCGGCTCCATCATCGCGTGCGAATGATCGGGCGTGGTGTAGCGCGCGTCGAGCTGGACGGGGGCGCTGGCAAAGGCGCCGTCGAAATTGCCGACCTTACTTTCGGCCGCGCCGCCGAACCCTTCCTTCGGCAGCGTGGCGCTGGCCATTTCCGCCTCGAGATCGAACCGGCCCTTGCCCCGCGCATAATCGACGCGGATCAGCGACGATGCGGCCCGCGCCTGTTCGAAGGTCTCGGCCACCACCAGCGCGATCGCCTGGTGGTAATGCTCGATCTCCGGCCCGCCGAGCAGGTTGGCGGTGTTGAAATTGCCCTTGGTCAGCTTGCCGGCATTCTCGGCGGTGACGATCGCGAGCACGCCCGGCGCTGCCTTGGCGGCGCTCAGGTCCATGCCCGTGATCCGGCCCTTGGCGATCGCCGAGCCGAGCACATAGCCATAGGCCGCGCCCGGCGCGACATCGTGCCGCTCATAGGCATAGGGCGCGCGGCCGGTGGTCTTGAGCGGACCGTCGATCCGGTCGGTGGCCTTGCCGACCACCTTGAGGCGGTCGATCGGGTTGGTCGTGGCGGGGATATCGAACTTCATGGCTCAGCCCCTTGCTTCGCTCAGCACCGCGGCGAGCGTGCGCTCGGCCAGCGGCAGCTTGAAGGCATTGTCGTGCGTCGGCGTGGCGCCGGCGAAGGCGATCCTGGCGGTGGCGGCAGCACCCTTGGGGAGCGCAGCCTCGGCGGCCTCGACCCGCCACGGCTTGTGCGCCATGCCGCCAAAGGCGACGCGGCCGGTGCCATCCTTCTGCACCACCGCCGCCACCGAGACGAGCGCGAAGGCGTAGGAGGCGCGGTCGCGCACCTTGTGGTAGAAATGCTTGCCGCCCAGCGGCTTGGGCAGGGTGACCGCGGTGATCAGCTCGCCGGTCTGCAGCGTGTTGTCGAGGTGCGGCGTGTCGCCCGGCAGGCGGTGGAAGTCGGCGATGGCGATCTTCCGCGTGGCACCGTCGGGCTTTACCGTCTCCACCGTCGCGTCGAGCAGCCGCATCGCGATCGCCATGTCGCCCGGATAGGTGGCGATGCACGCCTTGCTGGTGCCGATCACCGCCAGCTGGCGGCTGAACCCGCCGATCGCGGCGCAGCCGCTGCCGGGCTTGCGCTTGTTGCAGGGCTGGTTGGGATCGTAGAAATAGGGGCAGCGGGTGCGCTGGAGCAGATTGCCCGCGGTGGTCGCCTTGTTGCGCAGCTGGCCGCTCGCGCCCGCCACGATCGCCCGGGTCAGCACCGCATAGTCGCGGCGGACGCGCTTGTCGGCGGCGAGATCGGTGTTGCGCACCAGCGCGCCGATGCGCAGCCCGCCGTCCGGGGTTTCCTCGATCCGGTCGAGCGCGAGCTTGTTGACGTCGATCAGATGCGCCGGCGTCTCGATCTCGAGCTTCATCAGGTCGAGCAGGTTGGTGCCGCCGGCGATGAACTTGGCGCCGGGGGTCTTTGAGGCGAGCGCGGCGGCATCGGCCGGGCTGCTCGCGCGGGTATAGTGGAACGCCTTCATGCCTGCCTCCGCCCCGCGGCCTCGCGGATCGCCTCGACGATGTTGGAATAGGCGCCGCAACGGCAGATGTTGCCGCTCATCCGCTCGCGGATCTCCATCTCGGAGAAAGCCGGCGAGGCGGCGACGTCGGCGGCGACATGGCTGGGGATGCCGGCCTTGATCTCGTCGAGCACCGCGACGGCCGAGCAGATCTGCCCCGGCGTGCAATAGCCGCACTGATAGCCGTCATGCTTCACGAAGGCGGCCTGCATCGGGTGCAGGTCCTCGGGCGTGCCCAAGCCTTCGATGGTGGTGACGCTGTCACCCTCGTGCATCACCGCCAGGCTTAGGCAGCTATTGATGCGGCGGCCGTTGACCATCACCGTGCACGCGCCGCACTGGCCATGGTCGCAGCCCTTCTTGGTGCCGGTGAGGTGGAGATGCTCGCGCAGCGCATCGAGCAGCGTGGTGCGCGTGTCGACGGTAAGCTCCGCCGGCTTGCCATTGACCTTGAGCTGGACGGGCAGGGCGGGGGGCGTCTCCATCGGCGCTACCGGTTCCTTGTTGCTGGCGCTCGCGGGCAGGGCCGTCACGGCGGCAAAGCCTGCGCCGCTCGTCAGCAACCCCCGCCGCGATACGCCGATATCGCTTGGACTATCCATCTTGGGCATCCCCTGTCTGCATGCTCCCGCAATTCCATCGCCTGAACGTGCTTCTGGTTCCGGCGGCGACTTGCGCGGCGGTGTGATTTCCCGGCAACCCTACCGGCTTTACCGAGCGGTAGCAAATGTCTGCGGGGGAAGCCCGGCCGGAGGTACTCAGTCCTGCTGGTCGGACAAGTCCATGAAGTTGCGGGCGGCCTCGCGATCGGCCTCGTCCTCGAAGGTCACGTCGAGGTCGGGCGCGCTGCCGAGCATGAACAGCAGCGCCCAAAGCGCGAAGCGGCGGGCGCGATCGGTCTCCAGGCCGAGATCGACCTTCATCCGTTCGATGCCCGAGGCGAGTGCAGGCGGGGTGAGGGCGCCGAGATCGGCGGTGCCGAAATAGCGGACTAGCTGGTCGTCGAGTTGCATGGCCTCGCGCCTACGCCTGCGCGGCGCGGGCGGCAAGGATACGGGACATTCCCAAGCGACGCGCCTGCCGCAGCGGTGCATGCGCGTGGGCATGTGGACCTATCATCCCGATCTGCTCGCCACGCCGGTGCCGCGCTACACCAGCTATCCCACCGCCGCCGAATTCCACGATGGCGTCGGCCCAGCGGACATGGCCGCCGCGCTCGATCGGGTGGAGGCGGATGCGGAGCTGTCGCTCTATCTTCACATCCCCTTCTGCCACGAGATCTGCTGGTATTGCGGCTGTAATACGGGTGCTGCCAACCGCACCGCGCGGCTCGATGCCTATCTTTCCCGGCTGTCGGAGGAGATCGAGCAGGTCGCGCGGCGGCTCGGCGGGCGCGGGCGGGTGGGGCGCATCGCCTTCGGCGGCGGCAGCCCCAACGCCATCACCCCGCAGGCCTTCCTCCGGCTGGTCGCGCAGGCCAAGGCTGCGTTCGGTGCCGGAAGCCCGGTGCTGTCGGTGGAGGTTGATCCGCGCGGCTTCGACGCGGCCTGGGCCGGCGCGCTGGCCGAAGCCGGAGCGTCGCGCGTCAGCCTGGGCGTGCAGACCTTCAATCCTGCCATCCAGGCGGCGATCGGCCGGGTCCAGCCGCGCGCCGACATCGCGATCACCGTCGACCTGCTGCGCCACGCCGGGGTCGAGTCGATCAATTTCGACCTTATGTACGGCCTGCCCGGCCAGACCGACCAGGCACTCGCCGAGTCGATCGACGACAGCGTGGCGATGGGCGCCGATCGGCTCGCCGTGTTCGGCTATGCCCATGTGCCGCACCTGATCCCGCGCCAGCGCCGCATCGATGCGACCGCGCTCCCCGACGCCGAAGCCCGCTTCGCCCAGGCAGCACGGGCGCACGAGATGCTGGTGGGCGACGGCTACGCCGCGATCGGCTTCGACCATTTCGCCCAGCCCGGCGACGCGATCGCGGTGGCGGCGCGCGAGGGCCGACTGCGGCGCAACTTCCAGGGCTTCACCGAGGACGAGGCCGAGGTGCTGATCGGGCTGGGCGCCAGCGCGATCAGCCAGTTCCCCGATCTGCTGGTGCAGAACGAGAAGAATGCCGGCCGCTGGCATATGGCCATTTCCTCCGGCCGGTTCGCGGCGGCGCGCGGGGTGCGGCGCTCGGTCGACGACCAGTGGCGGGCGGCGGCGATCGAGGAACTGCTCTGCCAGGGGCGCGCCGATCTGGGCGGCATCGCCGGCCGCGCGGCGATCGCGCTGCGGCTGGCGCGCTTCGCGGCGCTCGATCTGGTGCGCTGGGAAGGCAGCGTGCTGCTGCTCGCGCCCGAGGCGCTCCCCTATGCGCGGGTGATCGCCAGCGCGCTCGACGGCCACCGCGGACCGGCCGCCACACGCTTCAGCAGTGCGGTGTGACCCTATCCCTGCTCAGGGAATCTACCCAACCTTGGGTGTATAGCTTCGGTTAATTTCGACCCGTATAAGGCGCGGGCCCGTCACGCGCCGGGGAAACGATCGCGCGTTTCGAAAGAGCATCGATGTCGCGTCCCGTATTCTTCGACCCCACCGGCAGCCGCAAGCGCTGGACGATGCGCACGGTATTCGCGCTGATCGGCGGCATTCTCGTCACCGCAATCGTGTTCGCCGCCACCATCGTCAACGTGCCGCCCGCACAGGACCTGCCGGTGCGGTGGGAGAATGCCAAGCCGGCGGCGCTGCGCTCGCTGAGCGCGCGCGGCCAGCCGCGCTCGCAGCGCTGGCTGCCGGGCGGCTCCGCGAAGAAGCCGGGCGCTCCGCTCACCGTCGGCTTCTACGTGCCCTGGGACCCGGCGAGCGCCGACTCGCTTCGCCGCAACATCGGTGACCTCGACTGGGTGGTGCCGGCCTTCATCTCGGTCACCGGGCCGAACCATGCGATGCAGGTAATGGACGATCCGAAGTTCGCGAGCATCGTCGCCAATGCGCCGCGCCGTCCACGCGTGCTGCCGATGGTGCAGAATGTTTCCGACGAAGCCTGGGACACGGCGGGTTCCGCCAAGCTGATGGCGAGCCCGGCGGCGCGCGCGAAGCTGGCGCGCGACCTGGCGGCGATGGTCAAGGCACGCAACCTCGCCGGGCTGGTGCTGGATTTCGAGAGCCTGCAACCGGGCTCGCTCCCCGGCTATGTCCAGCTCCTCGATCAGATCAACAAGGCGATGCCGAAGGACAAGACGCTCGCGGTCACCGTGCCGGCGGGCGACACCAACTGGGACCTCAAGCGCTTCGCCGCGGTCACCGATCGCGTGATCCTGATGGACTATGACGAGCACTGGCAGGGCGGCACCGCCGGGCCGATCGCCTCGCAGCCCTGGTTCGTCGAGGAACTGCGCCGCGCCGTGGCCAAGGTCGGCGCCGGCAAGCTGATCGTCGCACTGGCCAGCTATGCCTATGACTATCACGGTGACGGCACCGACGCGCTGAGCATCGAAGAAGCCTGGTCGGCGGCGCGCGACAGCGAGGCCAAGGTGACCTTCGACAAGACCACCGGCAACAGCGCCTTCGCCTATGACGAGGACGGCAAGCACCACGAAGTCTGGATGGTCGACGCTACCGCCACCTGGAACCAGCTACAGGCGGTGCGCGCGGCCGGCGTCGGCAGCGTCGCGCTGTGGCGGCTCGGCACCGAGGATGCCGGCGTGTGGACCGCGCTGCTCGCCTATCGCCATGGCGGCCGGCCCGATCTGAGCCGGATCGTGCCGGCGACGAACGTCGACGTGGAAGGCCCTGGGGAGATCCTGCGCGTAACCAGGACGCCGACGGTGGGCGAGCGCGCGATCAGCTTCGATGCGGCCAACATGATCCGCGACGTGCAATATCCGGTGCTGCCGACGCCCTATGTCGTCATGCGCACCGGCGCCTCGAAGCACGAGATCGCGCTGACCTTCGACGACGGCCCCGATCCGACCTACACCCCGCGCATCCTGGACATCCTCAAGGCCGAGCATGTGCCGGCAACCTTCTTCATCATCGGCGAGAACGGGCTGCAGCATCCGCTGCTGCTGCGCCGGCTGGTCGCCGAGGGGCACGAGCTGGGCAACCACACCTATACCCACCCGAACCTCGCCACCACCTCGGCGGCGAGCACCGCGCTGGAGCTGAACGCCACCCAGCGGCTGGTGCAGGCCTATACCGGCCGCGGCATGCGGCTGTTCCGCGCGCCCTATTTCGGCGATGCCGAGCCGACCACGCCCGACGAACTCGATCCCGCCGTGGTGGCGCAGAAACAGGGCTATACGGTGGTCGGCCTCCACGTCGATCCGGACGACTGGAAGCGGCCGGGCGTCGATGCGATCGTGCAGGGCGTGCTCAACGACGTGGCAGGCGCCGCACCGGACCATTCCACCAATGTCGTGCTGCTCCACGATGGCGGCGGCAACCGCGAGCAGACCATCGAGGCGCTGCCGATCATCATCCGCGAGTTGCGCGCGCGCGGCTATAGCTTCGTGCCGGTCTCGAAGCTCGCCGGGCTCTCCTATGACGAGGTGATGCCGCCGATCAGCGGTAGCGACCTGCTCGCGGTGCGGGCGGACGTGGCGATCTTCATCGTGCTCGCGGCGATCGCCTCGGGGCTGCGCTGGATGTTCTTCATCGCGATCACGCTGGGCATCGCCCGCGCGCTGATCCTCGCCGGGCTGGCGCTGCGCCAGCGGCTGCGCGAGCGCGGCGAGGCCCCGGTGTACACTCCCACCGTCTCGGTGATCATCCCCGCCTATAACGAGGAGCGGGTGATCGAGTCCTCGGTGCGCCGCGTGCTCGCCAGCGACTATCCGGCGATCGAGCTGATCGTCGCCGACGACGGTTCGAAGGACCGCACCAGCGAAATCGTCGCGGCGGCGTTCGGCGATGATCCGCGGGTGACGCTGCTGACGCTGGTCAATGGCGGCAAGGCGGCGGCGCTCAACCGCGCGCTGCAGCAGGCCAGGGGCGAGGTGATCATCGCGCTCGACGCCGATACCCAGTTCGAGCCCGAGACGATCCGCCGCCTCGCGCGCTGGTTCGCCGACGACAAGATCGGCGCGGTGGCGGGCAGCGCGCAGGTGGGCAACCGGGTCAACCTCGTCACCCGCTGGCAGGCGGTGGAATATATCACCGCGCAGAATCTCGAGCGACGCGCGCTCGCCGGGTTCAACGCGATCACGGTGGTGCCGGGCGCGGTCGGCGCCTGGCGCCGCGCGGCGCTCGATGCGGTGGGCGGCTATCCCGAGGATACGCTGGCCGAGGACCAGGATCTCACCATCGCCATCCAGCGCGCCGGCTGGCGGGTCACCTACGATCCCGATGCGGTCGCCTGGACCGAAGCGCCGGAGAGCTTCCGCGCGCTCGCCAAGCAGCGCTATCGCTGGGCGTTCGGCACGCTCCAGTGCCTGTGGAAGCATCGCGGCCTCTACCGCGACAAGAGCGCGCGCGGGCTCGCCTGGATCGGGCTGCCCCAGGCCTGGGTATTCCAGATCGTCTTCGCCGCGATCTCGCCGCTGATCGACCTCGCGCTGATCTCGGCGATCTTCGCCACGGGGGTGCGGATCGCCCAGCATGGCTGGGAGCAGACCCGCGGCGACGTCGGCACCATGGCGATCTACTGGGTGGCCTTCACCACGATCGACGTGGGCTGCGGCTGGGTCGCCTACCGGCTCAACAGCCGGCGCATCCGCTATCCGGCGCTGCTGCTGGTGGCGCAGCGCTTCGTCTACCGCCAGCTGATGTACTGGGTGGTGCTGCGCGCGATCAGCTCGGCGCTCGGCGGCTGGTTCGTCGGCTGGGGCAAGCTGGAGCGCACCGGCCGAGTCGGCACCGCCGGCGCGGCGGCGGCCGAATAGCGGCGCCACCCCTTCGAAGAACGCGGCGTCACACCGCCCGCCTTGCCGTACCGGCGAGGCGGGCGGTTTGCGTTTCCGTGCTCTCGAACAGCATCGGCGAGATACAAATCGAGCTGTGTTATTTCTGCACCACTTTGGATTTTTCCGACCGATGGGATGCAAGGGTGGGGAATTGACCAAGTCTAGTCCATCGTCCTGTTGAGTGAAAATGCTTGGTTTTCCAATGCTATTATTTAAGATGAAGCGAGGATGATTTAACGAGGACTGTTATGTGGCAGTTGATGTAACAATCCTGCCAAATCCTGTACCTAGGGGCGCCCCCGAACCAAACTGAACTCCTCGGGGATTCCAGAATGTCAGATCGCTCTACTATTCGCCTCGCGCTGCTGGCCGGCGCCACGTCGCTCGCCCTTGCCGCGGCCCCGGCGATGGCGCAGGCCCAGACCGCCGATGCACCGGCCGCCGGTACCGAACAGCCGGAAGGTCTGGCCGACATCGTCGTCACCGCGACCAAGCGCGAGACTAACCTGCAGAAGACGCCGATCTCGATCAGCGTGCTGAGCACGCAGGCGCTCGAGGACCGCCACGTCCAGAGCCTGTTCAACCTCGCCGACGGTACCGTGCCGTCGCTCCGCGTCGCGACCTTCGAGGCGCGCCAGTCGGCGCTGACCATCGGCATCCGCGGCATCGTTCCCTACGACCAGAACCAGACCGCGCGCGACGGCGGCGTCGGCGTGTACATCGACGGCGTTGCGCTGGGTAAGACCCAGGGCCTCAACGCCGCGCTGTTCGACATCGAGCGCATCGAAGTGCTGAAGGGCCCGCAGGGCACGCTGTTCGGCCGCAACACCGAAGGCGGCGCGCTGTCGCTCGTCTCGCGCGCGCCCACCGGCGAGTTCGGCGGCCGCGTCAACGGCGGCGTCGGCAACTATGGCAGCCGCAGCGTCGACGCGCATCTCGACCTGCCCGCCTTCCACGACGTCGCGATCAAGCTGGACGGCGTCTACCAGCACCAGGATCCGACGGTGGACAACCCGCTGACGGGCGCGACCGGCTGGAACTATTACGACCGCAAGGGCGGCCGCGTCGCCGCGCGCTGGAAGCCGGTGAGCAACTTCACCGCCGACTTCGCCTATGACTATGCGAAGGACGAGAACACCCCGCAGTTCAGCCAGCTCGTCAACTACAACCCGAACGGCTACACCGTCGGCGCGTACAACGCCGGCAAGCTGGTCCTGCCGGGCACCAACACCGCCTGCGGTGGCACCATCACCGCCGGTGCGACCACGCCGATTTGCATCGCGCCCAAGGCGCCGCTGGTCGGCGTGCACCCGGATCGCCAGCGCGTCGCCGATGTCGGCGTGCCGCAGCAGCCGAGTGTCGACATCACGCACGGCGTCTCGTCGAACCTGAAGTACACCGCCGCGCCGTGGCTGGAACTGCGCTCGATCACGGCCTGGCGCGGTGTCAGCACCGACCAGTGGGACAATTCGGGCGGTCCGGAGCGCCAGACCTTCGCGCCGTTCGTGCCGAACACGGCCAACCCGGCCGCGATCAACACCAGCGGCACCTTCAGTCGCTACAGCCTGTCGTTCCTGCGCCAGCACCAGTTCAGCCAGGAATTCCAGGCGGTCGGCAGCGTGCCGCAGTTCGACTATGTCGTCGGCGCCTATTATTTCACCGAGCATGCCACGGAATATGCCGCGACTCCGCTCAGCAACCAGTGGAATGCGGACGGCACCGCCTACACGATCCGCAGCCCGATCCCGGGCAATTCCAACCCGATCACCGGCGCCAACTCGGGCTATCAGCAGTATGACCCGTCGTGCAACAACACGCTGGCGGCGACCGTGCCGCAGTTCGCGAACAGCTGCCAGTTCATCACCCGCGCCAGCCAGGCGACCGACCACAACTACTCGCTGTTCGGCAACCTGACCTTCACGCCGGACGCGCTGAACGACGTAGTGCACGTCACCGTCGGTGGTCGCTGGACCAAGGACAAGCGGCACGGCACGCTCTATGTCATCAACAACCGGTCGGACCTGGCGGTTGCGGGCACGGTGTCGCCGTTCGGCTTCAGCAACAGCATCAGCCGGTTCGATCCGATGATCAACGTCGCGTTCGACGCGACGCAGGACATCCATCTCTACGCCAAATACGCGACGGGCTTCCGCGCCGGCGGCGCGAACGATCGTTCGCTGCAGTTCAACGCCTTCGGTCCGGAAGCGGTGAAGTCGTATGAAATCGGCGCCAAGATGGACTTCTGGGAGCACAAGGCACGCCTGAACCTGGCGGGCTACATCATGGATCGGTCCAACACCCAGTTCGACTTCGATTACTACGACACGAACGGTGCGAGCCCGACCCTCGGCAGCCATATCGAGCAGACCACCAATGCCGGCCAGAGCAAGATCCGCGGCATCGAGGCCGACCTGACCGTGGCGCCGGTGCAGGGCCTGACGCTCACCGCGTCCTATGCCTACACCTACTGGCGCGCGCCGTCGGCGGTGAACCCGCTGACCCCGGGGGCGCCGGCGCAGCAGCTGTACATCGTCTACACGCCGAAGAACGCGGCCTCGGGTTCGATCGACTATGCCCTGCCGATCGGCGGCGGCGACGCCACCCTGCGCCTGCACCTCGACGGCAATTATTCGAGCAGCCAGTACAGCTTCCAGCTCGAGCCGACCAAGACCGATGCCGCCTTCATCATGAACGGGCGCATCGCGATCGCCGACATCGCCGTGTCGGATCACAACAAGGTCACCTTCGCCGTCTGGTCGCGCAACCTGCTCGACCACACCTATATCTACCGCCGCTCGTCGGCCAACTCGTCGCCGGTCCTCAATTATGGCGCCAACGGCCAGCTGGTCTCGACCAGCTATGGCGGCATCCTGGGCGATTATGCCAACTTCAACCCCCCGCGGACCTGGGGCGTGGAAGCCAGCGTCAAGTTCTGATGTGATCGTCCCGCCGCTGCGGTGGCGGGACGGTCAACCAGTGCGGCCCGGGCGGGGATCGCCGTCCGGGCCGTTCTGCGTCTGGCGCAGGCCCAGCGCGGACAGCGCGCGGAAGGTGATTGACCAGCGCGGTTGCGCCATCGGCGCGATGCCGTGCTCCCAGGCGTGGCGCACCTCGCCGGAGAGCAGGTAGACCGAGCGCGGGGCCAGGAACTGCTCGGCGCGATCGAAGGCGCGCGGGCCGGTGCGATGGCGGAGGCGCAGCCTGGCGGGCGCGCCGAGCGAGATGCCCACCACCTCCTCGAACACCGGGCGGTCGCGGTGCCAGCCGATCCCCGCACCCACCGGATAGTGAATCAGCAGCGCCTGGACGAGCGCGCCGGGGGCAAGGCCGGCAAAGGCCTCCGCCCGGTCGCGGAGCGGTACCAGCCAGTCGGGGAACGGTTCGGCGCGGGCAAAGCCCCCGTCCTCGAAGTCGTAGCGCCAGCCATAGCTGGTCGTGCGGCGATTACCGGTCCAGCCCTGGAATCGGAAGGGTTCGAGCCCGGCCGAGTCGATCGCTGCGATCGCTGCCGATTCCTCGTTAGCATTCAGGAACTTCTCGCCCGTCCGCAGCCCGGAAGGGCCCGGAACCTCGAACAAATCCGCCTGGCGTGCCGTCATGCTGGCTCAACCTTCGAAGCGCTGGTACGCTCCCGATCGCAGCCGTCGCATGGGACACACACCAGCAAAAATGCGTATATATGATGTCTCATATTGATCCAGGTTTATGAATTCGCTAGATTTTTTGGCTCGTGACGGGTTGCTTGGCATAGGATACACGCATAGCCATGGTCGCCGTGAAAAACGATATGATCGAGGTAATCGACCACGCGTCGCAGTTTTTGAAGGCGCTGTCCGGCCGCAGCCGCCTGCTGCTTCTCTGCCATCTGGTGGATGGCGAGAAATCGGTAGGGGAGCTGGCAAGGCTGACCGGCGCGCGCGACACGGCGGTCTCCCAGCAACTCGCCCTGCTGCGCCGCGAGGGCATGGTCTCGGCTCGGCGGGCCGGCCAGATGATCTTCTACTCGCTGGCCAGCCCCGAGGCACGCCGCATGCTCGAAGCGCTGAACGACCTGTTCTGCGCCAATGACAGCGTGAGCGGCATCCTGCTCAAGCCCGAGGTCGCCGAAACCGCCTGAGCGGCTCCGGCCGGCGTTGCCGCTCGGGCACGTTCAGCGGCGCGGTCGTTCGATCGCGGCGCGTGCAGCGGGGACGATCCATTCCATCGCGCGGTTCGCCCGCATCCGGTGCCAGCCGAACAAGTCGCCGACGGGCCGCCGTGCTTGTTCCCGCGCCACCTCCGCCGTGGCATCCGACGCGTCGCCAGAGCGCGCGTTGACCCGGGCGATCCGGTCGCGATCGGGCGCCTCCAGCCAGATGCCGGTGAACGGCACGCGCGCCTGCAGCGCCAGCGCCTCGGCAACCTCGCGCTCGCTGCGGTTGAGGAACACCGCGTCGAGGATCACCGTCGATCCGCAGGCGAGGTGGTCATCGGCCGATTCGAACAGCGCCTCATAGGTCTCGGCATCGTTGAGGCGAGTATAGTGCGACGGCGGCAGCCGCGTCTCGGGCGGCAGCCCGGCGAGCCGCTTGCGGAACACGTCGGAACGCAGCACCCGCGCGCCGGGGCGGCGGCCATAGAGCCCGCCGAGCAGCCGCGCCAGGCTCGACTTGCCGGTGCCGGAGAGGCCGCCGATCACGATCAGCTGCGGCGCGGAGGGCTCGAGAAAGCGGTCGGCGGCTTCCGGATCGTCGGTCTGCAGCGACAGCATCAGCGGCAGCAGCGCCCAGCCGGTGGCGCCCTGCGGCGACAGGTCGAGATAGCGATTGGCGAGGATGCTGGCATCGGTCGGGCGCCCCTCGGCGAGCAGCGCCGCCAGCGGCCCGGCGAGATCGAACAGGATGTCGACCGGCGCGCCGTCATCGATCCGGCGTACCCGGCCGGCGCGGGCGCGCCGCTCGATATCGGCGCCGAGCAGGGCGAGCGCGCTGCGCTGGGCGCTGGTGCGGGCACGCTCCATCAGCATCTGGCGGAAGGCAGCGCCGGCGGGGGTGACGGTCGCGCGGCCATGCGTCCGCACGATCCCCTCGGCGAGGCCATGGAGCGCGGCGACGTCGATCGTGCTGGGGAGCGGGAGGTCTCCGCCCGGTCCTTGCCGTTTCGCGGCCGCTGCGGCCATTGCCCTGCTCCCTGATTCCCTCGGCGACTCAGCCACTCGGGACTATCCTATACGCGCAAAATCTGAACGGGAGCGTACCGAGGTTAGCGCCGCGCGGCGGTTTTCATCAATTTCGTCGCAACCACCGTGTGGAGCGGCGTGCGCCGAAAATCGCGGTCATAGGGTGCCACCCGCGGGGCGCTGCCGTCCTTGCGCGGCTTGAAGCCGTTGAGCCAGCTATACTTGTCGCACATCCCCCAGAACAGCATGTCGCGCAGTTGCGGATAGCCGAGCAGGATGTCGAGATAGACCCCGGCATAGTCCGCCACCTGGCGGTCGCGGACGGCGATGTCGGTGGGCAGGTGCTGGTCGGCGACGTCGAATTCGGTGATCAGCAGCGCATAGCCCATGCCGGTGACCGCATCGAGGAAGGCACGCCACGGCTTTTCCTGCCGCGCCGCCAGCACGCCGGCGGGGGCATCGCTGAGCGGCTCGATATGCGACTGGACGCCCAGCGCATCGACCGGCACGCCGCGCTTGCGGAAGCCTTCGAGCAGGCGGAGCACGCCGTCGCGGTGCGCCTCGTTGCCGGGCTCCCAGCTCATATAGTCGTTATAGACCAGCTGGGCGTGCGGGGCGGCGGCGCGGGCGGTGTGGAAGGCGTGGTCGAGCATCGGCACGGTGCCGCCGAAGGCGCGCGACAGGCTGGTCTCGCGCAGCGCGCCGGTCTTCTCGTCGACCGTCTCGTTGACCACGTCATAGCTGCCGATCCGATTCGCATAGCGGTGGCAGACCGTATCGATATGGCTGGTGAGCAGCCGTTCGGCCTCGCGCCGCGGCGTCGCGCCGAAATCATAGGCGTTGAGCCAGCGCGGGAAATACTCGCTCTTGTGCCAGAGTAGCGTGTGGCCGCGCATCGCCATGCGGTGCGCCTCGGCCCAGTCGAGCATCGCATCGAAGTGCGTGAAGTCGAACTTGTCCGGGGCAGGGCGGACGGCCTGCCACTTCAGCTGGTTCTCGGGCACGAGCAGGCCGCAATCGCGCTGGAGCAATGCGGCGTAGCGCGGGTTGGCGAAGGAACCGGCATCGGCGCCCGGCGGGCTCCAGGCGAGGGCGGAGCCGATCCGCATGGCCTTCTGCCCGGCGATGGTGTTCAGCCCCGGCAGCTGCGAGGTCGCGCGGGCGGCCAGCGGCAGCGCGGCGGTGGCGGCGCCGCCGGCGAGCAGCGCGCGGCGGTCGATGGGAAATCCGTTGGTCATGAAACCCTCTCCTGATCGCGCCCTGGGGCGTCGCTTGTTTGGTAGCGATACCATGTTCGGCCTGCTACACGCTTGTCAACAAACGCGAAGGATCGCGGCAGAGAGAGGGCGCAATGCGGGCGGCATATCAGGCGATTTTGTGGATTTTGGCGACGTTTGCCTTTGCGAATCAGGCACATGCCGAAACCGGCTACGACCTGTGGCTGCGCTATCAGCCGCTCGATGCGAGCACCGTGCAGCGGGTGGCGCCCAAGCTTCGCTATGTGGTGGCCGACGGCAGTCGCCCCACGATCCGCGCGGCGCTCGACGAGCTGGACCGCGGCCTTGCCGGGCTGATCGGATCGGCGCCGGCGCATGCCAGCGCGGTGCGGGGCGAGGGCGGGGTGGTGCTCGCCACCGCCGGCTCGCCGCTGCTGGCGGGGATGAAGCTGCCGCTGGCCGCGCTCGGCCGCGAGGGCTTCCTGCTCCGCACGACGACGATCGGCGGCGCCAAGGTGACGCTGATCGCGGCCAACAGCGACACCGGGCTGCTCTATGGCAGCTTCCGCCTGCTCAAGCTGCTCCAGCTCCGCGCACCCATCGACGCGCTCGACGTGCAGGACGCCCCCAAGCTGCAGCTGCGCGTGCTCGATCACTGGGACAATCTCGATCGCTACGTGGAGCGCGGCTATGCTGGCCAGTCGCTGTGGGACTGGCAGAAGCTGCCGGGCTACAAGGACCCGCGCTATACCGACTATGCCCGCGCCAATGCCTCGATCGGCATCAACGCGGTGGTGCCGAACAACGTCAACGCCAATGCCGACATCCTCACCGCGCCCTACCTCCAGAAGGTGAAGGCGCTGGCCGAGGTGTTCCGCCCCTATGGCATCCGCATCTACCTCACCGCGCGCTTCTCCGCCCCGATCGAGATCGGCGGGCTCAAGACCGCCGACCCGCTCGACCCGGCGGTGCGCGCCTGGTGGAAGGCCAAGGCGGACGAGATCTACGCGGTGATCCCCGATTTCGGCGGCTTCCTGGTCAAGGCCAATTCGGAAGGCCAGCCGGGTCCCTCCGACTATAAGCGCAGCCATGCCGACGGCGCCAACATGCTGGCGGATGCGCTCGCTCCCCATGGCGGCGTGGTGATGTGGCGCGCCTTCGTCTATTCCGAGCATAACGACGCCGATCGCCACAAGCAGGCCAATGACGAGTTCGTGCCCCTCGACGGCAAGTTCCGCGACAATGTGCTGCTCCAGGTGAAGAACGGCGCGATCGACTTCCAGCCGCGCGAGCCCTTCCACCCGCTGTTCGGCGCGATGCCCAAGACGCCGCTGATGCTCGAGGTGCAGATCACCAAGGAATATCTCGGCTTCGCCACGCACCTCGCCTATCTGGGAACGATGTGGGAGGAGGTGCTGGAAAGCGACACCTTCCGCCCGCGCGCCGGCAGCACGGTGGCCAAGGTGCTGGAGACGCCGGTCGCGCCCAAGGCCCTTACCGGCATGGCGGGCGTCGCCAATATCGGCACCGACGTGAACTGGAGCGGATCGCAGTTCGACCAGGCCAACTGGTACGCCTATGGCCGGCTCGCCTGGGATCCCGACGCCAAGGCCGAGGATATTGCCCGCGACTGGGCGCGGCTGACCTGGAGCCCCGATCCGGCGGTGGTCACCCCGATCGTCGCGATGATGCTGGAATCGCGCGAGGCGGTGGTGAACTACATGACGCCGCTCGGCCTCGGCCATGTGATGGCGACCGGCCACCATTATGGCCCGGGGCCCTGGGTGTCGGACCTCGCCCGGCCCGAATGGAACCCGACCTATTATCACCGTGCCGATGCGGACGGGATCGGCTTCGACCGCACGCCGACCGGGACCAACGCGCTCGGCCAGTACGCGCCGCAGGTGGCGAAGCGCTGGGGCGACCTGAAGACGGTGCCGGACAGCCTGCTGCTCTGGTTCCACCATGTCCCCTGGGACTATCGCCTGCGCTCGGGCGAAACGCTGTGGGACAGCCTGATCGCGCACTACGACACCGGCATCGCCACGGTGGAGGACATGCAGCACCGCTGGGCCGGGCTGGAAGGCAAGGTCGACGCCCGCCGCTGGGAGGAGGTGCGCGACTTCCTCGCCATCCAGCGGCAGGAGGCGCAGTGGTGGCGGGATGCCTCGATCGCCTATTGGCAGTCGCTGTCGAAGCGCCCGCTGCCGGCCGGTCATCTGGCTCCGCCGCGCCCGCTCAGCTATTACGAGGCGATCCGGACGCCCCACGCGCCCGGCAACGGCAAATGAGAAACAGGGGAGCAGGATGCGCAAGCGGAACGGGTGGCTGCTCGCCACCTTGATGGCGACGAGTGCGGCTGCGGCGCAGCAGCGGCCTGCGATCGACCTCAACCAGCTGGGGTTCGAGCCGGCCGACGTGAAGCTGGCCGTGGTGCGGGGCGCAGGTACGAAGGCGCTGCCTTGGCTGCTGCTGGATGCGGATGGCAAGGCGGTGGGCAAGGGCGAGACCCTGGTTTACGGCCCCGACGCAAGCTCGGGTGCGGTGGTGCAGCGGATCGACTTTTCGGGTTTCCGCCGTGCGGGCAAGGGCTATCGCCTGTCGGTCGCCGGGGTGACCAGCGATCCCTTCGCGATTGCGCCGAGCCTCTACCGGCCGCTGGTGCGCGACGCGGCGAACTTCTTCTACCAGCAACGCGCCGGCACCCCGATCGACGCGAAATTCGCCGGTTCCGCCTGGGCACGCCCTGCGGGTCACGCGCACGAAGTGGCGGGCTGCTTTTCCGGCGTCGACGAGCGCGGCACTGTATGGCCGGGGTGCGCCTACAAGCTCGACGTGACCGGCGGCTGGTACGATGCCGGCGACCACGGCAAGTACGTCGTCAATGGCGGCATCGCGCTGTGGACACTGCTCAACGCCTATGCGCGCCGCCCCAAGGCCTTCCCGGACGGATCGCTGCGCATCCCGGAAAGCGGCAACGGCGTGAGCGACCTGCTCGACGAAGCGCGCTGGGAGATGGAATTCCTGTTGCGGATGCAGATCCCGGATGGGGTACGCACGCAGGTGCCTTCGGGCCCGCTCGGCGCGCCCAAGCCCGGCCGCCCGGCCTGGGAAGCGAGCTTCCCGCCCTTCGCCGAAATCGATGCCGGCGGCATGGCGCACCAGAAGGTCGCCGACCGCAACTGGACCGCGCTGCCCATGCCCCCGCAGAACGACCGCGAGGAACGGCTGCTCTATCCGCCGACGACGGGGGCGACGCTCAATCTCGCGGCGACGGCGGCGCAGTGCGCGCGGCTGTGGCGCGAGGTGGACGATGCCTTCGCCGCCCGCTGCCTCACCGCCGCGCGGCGGGCCTGGGCGGCGGCGCAGCGCAACCCCCAGGTCTATGCTACCAGCAGCTTCACCGGCAGCGGCGGCTATGGCGACAACAGCCTGAGCGACGAATTCTACTGGGCTGCTGCCGAGCTCTACGCGACGACCGGCGAGGCGGCATTCCGCAAGGCGGTGACCGGCTCGCCGCACTTCGGCGAAGCGGTCCGCGCGCCTGGCTGGAGCTTCACCGCGCCGCTTGGCACGATCACCCTCGCGACGGTGAAGACGGGCCTCAGCGATGCCGAGGTGCAGAAGCTGCGCGCCACGCTGATCGCGGCGGCGGACGGCATGCTCGAGCAGCGCCGCCAGAACGGCTATGCGATCCCCTACAAGGCGCAGGGCTATCCCTGGGGATCGAACGGTGACCTGATGAACCAGGCAATGCTGCTCGGTGTGGCGAGCGACCTGACCGGCGACTCGAAGTACCGCGGGGGCATCGTCTCCGCGCTGGACTATCTGCTCGGCCGCAACCCGATGGGGACCTCCTATGTCAGCGGCCATGGAGTGCGGTCGCTCGACAACCCGCACCACCGTTTCTGGGCGCATGTGCTGGATGCCAAGCTGCCGGGGCCGCCGCCGGGCGTCCTTTCGGGCGGACCGAACGACACGGCACTGGCCGACCCGGTGGCGATGCAGCTCAAGGGCAAGTGCGTCGCCCAGACCTGCTGGGCCGACGATATCCATGCCTATGCGCTGAACGAAGTCGCCATCAACTGGAACGCGCCGTTCTTCTGGGTGGCGGCGTGGATGGAGGATTGAGCCAGAGGGGAGGGAGCCTTGCTCCCTCCCCGAGCCGCGTTAGCGCACGGTCAGCGTAGCGCTCTTCAGCGTCGCCGAGTTCGGGCCGGACGAAATCGTGAAGGTCCCCGGCTCCACGACATGCTTCATCTGGCTGTTCCACAGCGCCAGATCGTCCGGGGTGAGCTCGAAGCGCACCGTTTTCTTTTCGCCCGGCTTGAGCGTCACGCGCTCGAAGCGCTTGAGTTCGATCACCGGTCGCGTCACCGAGGCCTCGTCGTCATGGACGTAGAGCTGGACCACCTCGTCCCCGGCGACCTTGCCGGTGTTGGTCACGTCCACCTCGATGCTCGCCTTGTCGGCGATGCCGATCGTCGGCGTGCCCAGACGTGGGGCCGCGATGTCGAAGCTGGTGTAGCTCAGACCATAGCCGAACGGGTAGAGCGGGCTGGTGTCGCCGAACAGATAGCCGCGCCGCGCGCTCGGCTTCTTGTTGTAGTAGATCGGCAGCTGGCCGACATTGCGCGCCACCGAGACCGGCAGCTTGCCGCCCGGATTGTAGCGGCCGAACACCACGTCGGCGAGCGCGGTGCCGGTCTGCTCGCCGAGATACCAGCCCTCGATCAGCGCCGGTGCCTTCTCCGCCAGATAGTTCACCGCATAGGGGCGGCCGTTGAGCAGGATCACCACGACCGGCTTGCCGAGCGCGATCAGCTCCTTGGCGAGTTGGTCCTGCGGCCCGGGCAGGTCGAGCGTCTCGCTGTCGCCGAGATGGTTGTCGGCCCAGGCCTCGCGGCTCACCGCCTCGTTGCCGCCGAGCACCAGCACCACGACATCGGCGTTCTTCGCCGTCTCCAGCGCCTGGGCGCGGAGCTGGTCGTTCACCGATGCGGGGACTTGCTTCACTTCGTCCTTCGACCATTCGCGATGGTCGGTGATGCGCACGCCCTCGGCATAGTCGACCGCGAACTTGCCCTTGCCCTCGGCCTGCATGCCTTCGAGCACGCTGACGACATGGTTGGGCAGGTCCGAATAGCCGCCGATCGGGGTGTCCTTGGCGTGGGTGCCGATCACCGCCATGCGCTTGATGCCCTTGGCGTCGAGCGGCAGCAGGCCCTGGGCATTCTTCAGCAGCACGATCGATTCGCGTGCGGCTTGGCGGGACAGGGCGATGGCTTCGGGCGTGTTGGTGCGCGCCGCCGCCAGCTTCACCTCGGGATAGGGGTTCTCGAACAGCCCGCCCTCGAACTTCATCCGCAGCACGCGGCGCACGGCATTGTCGATCTCGCCCTGGCTGACCCGGCCTTCCTTGACGAGCTGGACGAGGTGCGTGAACGCCTCGCCGTCCGGCGTTTCCACGTCGACGCCCGCGTCGAGCGCGCGCTGGGCCGCGTCCTTGGGGTCCTTGAACATGTGGTGACGGGTGATCAGCTCGCGGATCGCGAAATAGTCGCTGACCACCGCGCCCTGGAAGCCCCATTCGCCGCGCAGCACGTCGGTGAGCAGCCATTTGTTGGCATGGCTGGGGATGCCGTCGATCTCGTTATAGCTGGCCATCACCGACATCACCGGCAGCGTCTTCACCGCCTGTTCGAAGGGCGGGAAGAAATCCTCGCGCAGCGTCCGCTCGCCGAGCGAGGCGGGGCCGACATTGGTGCCGTTCTCGGGCTGGCCATGGCCGGTCATGTGCTTGAGGGTGATGAACACCTTGTCGGACTTGAGCGGCAGGGTGGTGCCCTGGAAGCCGCGGATCGCCGCCAGCCCCATCTGGGTGACGAGATACGGGTCCTCGCCATAGGTCTCCTCGATGCGGCCCCAGCGCGGATCGCGCGCCACGTCGACCACGGGGGCGAGGACGAGGTTGGCGCCGCGGGCGCGCGCTTCCCTTGCGGCCATCGAGAAGATGTTCTCGACCAGCTTCGGGTTGAAGCTGCTGGCGAGGCCGATCGACTGGGGGAAGCTGGTCGCGCCGGGCGCGACCAGGCCGTGGAGCGCTTCCTCGTGCATCAGCATCGGGATGCCGAGCCGGGTCTTCTCCATCGCCCATTTCTGCGCGGCATAGACATAGCGCGCGGTTTCTTCCGGGCTGCGATTGACCGCACCGGCTACCGCGCCGGCCGCGTCCCCCTGCCCTGCGACGACGCCGCGGCGGTCATATGGGCGCGAAATCATGCCCAGGCCGTTGGGGAAGTTGGCGCTCGCCTTGAGGGGGTCGAACTCGCCCCTGGCGTCCTGGACCAGCCCCTTGTTGAGCCACAGCGCCTGGAGCTGCTGGACCTTCTCCTCCAGCGTCATGCGGGCGAGGAGGTCGTCGACGCGCGCCTCGACCGGCTGGCTCGCATCCTTGTACAGCGGCTTGCCGGCGACATTGGTCTGCGCGGCGGCGGGCTGCGCGGCGACGAAGGGGGTCAGAGCGCTCGCAGCGATGGCAAGCGCGGCGACGCGACGGAATGAGCGCATGTTCCTCTCCCTGAAGGCCGGCGACATTGGTGCAGTCGCCTCTTGCCATGTTGGTAGCGCTATCAGCTATAAGGGGGCGTAACGACGCCGGTCAACCGGTGCGGGGTAAGGGCACGCGAACGATTGCAATCGTGATAGCGCGCACTTAAGCGTTCGTGCAGGAGGGGGGATGACCAAACCAAGCCGGCGCAGCCGGGGCAGCATCACCGTACAGGACGTGGCCCGCGAGGCAGGCGTATCCGCCATGACCGTGTCGCGCGTCGTCAACGGCGGCACCAATGTGCGCGAAGCGACTCGCGAAGCCGTGCTCGCGGCGATCGCCAAGCTCAACTACTCGCCGAACAGCGCCGCACGCAGCCTGGCCGCAGGGGAGGCGACCCAGATCGGGTTGCTCTACTCGAACCCGTCGGCCGCCTATCTGTCGCAATTCCTGATCGGCGCGCTGGCCGCGGCGCGGCGGGCAGGGTGCCATCTGGTGCTCGAGGCCTGCGAAGGCGAGCGCGCCGAGGAGCAGGCCGAGGCGACCCGCGGCTTCGTGCAGACGCATGTGCAGGGCGTGATCCTGCCGCCGCCGCTCTCCGAAGTGACGGCGGTGCGCGACGAGCTGGAAGCGGCGGGCATCCCCTGGGTATCGGTGGCGATGGGCTTGCCGCCCGAGGGCAGCCTCAACGTCCGCATCGACGATTTCGCCGCCGCCTGCGCGATGACCAAGCACCTGCTCGACATGGGCCACCGCCATATCGGCTTCATCCGCGGCAATCCCAATCAGACTTCCAGCGCCGAGCGCTATCGGGGCTTCTGCGCGGCCATCGAGGAAGCAGGGCTCGACCTGGCCGCGATGCCGGTGGAGCAGGGCTATTTCACCTTCCGCTCCGGCATCGTCGCCAGCGAGGCACTGCTCGACCTGCCCGACCCGCCGACCGCGATCTTCGCCAGCAACGACGACATGGCCGCGGCCGCCGTGGGCGTCGCGCATCGCCGCGGGTTGCACGTGCCGCAGGATTTGAGCGTCGTCGGGTTCGACGATACCGCGCTCGCCACCACCATGTGGCCCGAGCTTACCACCGTCCGCCAGCCGATCGCCGCAATGGCCGAGGCGGCGCTGACCATGCTCCTCGACGAGCTGCGGCCGCGCGGGCAGATCACCGAGCCCGAACAAGTGCTTGCACATCAGCTCATCGTGCGCGAATCCTGCGCGCCGCCGCCCAAGCGATAGGACAACGCTGGCAGAATCTTGCGCGAACGCAGCTGCCGGCTTGCTTTTCCTGGTTGCACGGGCCAGCGTTACCGCTAACAAATCGGCCCAACTTCCCGGGCTAGGAGAGGGATCGGATGAATCAGACGGCGGAGCGGGCCAATATCGGCCTGATCGGCGCCATCGTGGCCGTAGCCACGATCGGCGGATTGCTTTTCGGATATGACAGCGGCGCGGTGAACGGCACCCAGCCGGGCCTGCAGGCCGCGTTCGCGCTCGATGAAGCCGGGCTCGGCTTCACCGTCGGCTCGCTGCTGATCGGCTGCGTCGCGGGCGCCTTCTTCGCCGGCACGCTGGCGGACCAGATGGGCCGCCGCAACGTGATGCGGCTCGCCGCGCTCCTCTTCCTCGGCGGCGCGCTCGTCCAGGGCTTTGCGCACGACCATACGATCTTCGTCATCGCCCGGATCGCCGGCGGTATCGCGGTCGGCGCCGCATCGGTGCTGTCGCCCGCCTATATCTCCGAAGTCGCCCCTGCGAACATTCGCGGCCGGATGACGACGGTGCAGCAGATCATGATCATCTCCGGACTCACCGCCGCGTTCGTGGTCAACTATTATCTGGCCGGCGCGGCCGGTGCCTCGACCAACAAGTTCTGGGCCGGCCTCGAAGCCTGGCGCTGGATGTACCTGATGCAGGCGCTGCCGGCGGCCGTGTTCCTGGTCGCGCTGTTCTTCATTCCCGAAAGCCCGCGCTTCTTGGTCGCCAAGGGGCGCACCGAGGAAGCCACCAAGGTGCTGACCGACCTGTTCGGCCCGGCCACCGCGCGCACCAAGCTGGAGGAGATTCGCGCCAGCTTCACCGCCGATCACCGTCCGAGCTTCCGCGACCTGATCGACCCGCGCACCGGCAAGATCCGCACCATCCTGTGGGCGGGCCTGGTGATCGCGGTGTTCCAGCAGCTCGTCGGCATCAACGTGATCTTCTATTACGGCTCGACGCTGTGGCAGCTGGCCGGCTTCACCGAAGCGGATTCGCTGCTGATCAACATCGTCTCGGGCGCGGTCTCGATCGCCGCCTGCCTCGTCACCATCGGCCTGGTCGACAAGATCGGCCGCAAGCCGCTGCTGCTGATCGGCTCGGCGGGCATGGCGGTGACGCTGTTCGTGCTGGTCTATGCCTTCGGCCACGGCTCGCTCGACGCGACCGGCAAGCTGGTGCTCTCGCCCGAGCTCGGCAAGATCGCCGTGATCGCCGCCAACCTCTACGTGATCTTCTTCAACGTCAGCTGGGGCCCGGTGATGTGGGTGATGCTCGGCGAGATGTTCCCGAACCAGATCCGCGGCTCGGCGCTTGCCGTGTGCGGCTTCGCGCAGTGGTTCGCCAACTATCTGATCGCGCAGAGCTTCCCGGTGATGGCGTCCAAGCTCGGCCTGGCCGCCAGCTACACCTTCTACGCCGTCTGCGCGGCGGTCAGCTTCTTCCTCGTCCTGAAGTTCATCAAGGAAACCAAGGGCAAGGAACTCGAGGCGATGGAGGGGTAAGACGAAGGCGCGTCGATTGGGACCCGGCCTTCGTTACGCCGTCATCCCGGCGAAAGCCGGGATCCATTCGCCTCTCGGTCGAAGCAAGAGCGGCGACGGAGACCACAATGGACCCCGGCTTTCGCCGGGGTGACGTCTTCGGGGAAGCGAGGGGCCCTGACCGGCGCGACCAGCGAGTACCCTTCGAGTTTTGGTTTGGGAGAATATCGTGACCCGCACGCCTGCCCGTCCGTTCCGATCGCGCGAATGGTTCGCCGCCCCCGGCCGCGCCGACATGGCCGCGCTCTATCTCGAGCGCTTCATGAACTACGGCATCACGCCGGCGGAGCTGACCTCGGGCAAGCCGATCATCGGCATCGCCCAGTCCGGCAGCGACATCGCGCCGTGCAACCGCATTCACCTGGAGACGGTGAAGCGCGCCCGCGAAGGCATCCTCGCGGCGGGCGGCATCCCGATGGAATTCCCGCTCCACCCGATCTTCGAGAATTGTAGGCGTCCGACCGCCGCGCTCGATCGCAACCTCGCCTATCTGGGCCTGGTCGAGATCCTCAACGGCTATCCGATCGACGCGGTGATCCTCACCACGGGCTGCGACAAGACCACGCCCTCGTCGCTGATGGCCGCCTCCACCGTCGACATCCCGGCGATCGTCCTCTCGGGCGGGCCCATGCTCGACGGCTGGCACGAAGGCGAACTGGTCGGCTCGGGCACGGTGATCTGGCGCTCGCGCCGGAAGATGGCGGCGGGCGAGATCGACGAGGCCGAGTTCCTCCGCCGCGCGATGGAGAGCGCGCCGTCCTCGGGCCATTGCAACACCATGGGCACCGCCTCGACGATGAACAGCATGGCCGAGGGGCTGGGCATGTCGCTCCCCGGCTGCGCGATGATCCCGGCGCCCTATCGCGAGCGCGGGCAGATCGCGTACGAGACCGGCAAGCGCATCGTCGAGATGGCCTATGAGGATCTGCGTCCGTCGAAGATCCTGACCAAGCAGAGCTTCCTCAACGCGATCAAGCTGCTCACCGCGATCGGCGGTTCGACCAACGCCCAGCCGCACCTCAACGCGATGGCGGCGCATGCCGGCATCACCATCACGCCCGAGGACTGGCAGACCGGCTATGACCTGCCGCTGATCGTCAACATGCAGCCGGCGGGGCAATATCTGTCCGAGCGCTTCCACCGCGCCGGCGGCATCCCGGCGGTGCTCAAGCTGCTGGTCGATGCCGGCATCCTCGACGGCAGCGTCGCGACCTGCACCGGCCGCACCATGGCGGAGAATGTCGCCGACGCACGCGTGCTCGACGCGGACGTGATCTTCCCCATCGACAAGCCGTTGATGGAGAAGGCCGGGTTCCTGGTGCTCACCGGCAACCTGTTCGACATGGCGATCATGAAGACCAGCGTGATCTCCGAGCAGTTCCGCGCGCGCTACCTCTCCACCCCGGGGCAGGAGGGCGTGTTCGAGGTCCGTGCGGTCGTGTTCGACGGATCGGACGATTATCACCACCGGATCAACGATCCGGCGCTCGCCATCGACGACAATTGCATCCTGGTGATCCGCGGCGCGGGCGTGCTGGGCTGGCCGGGCTCGGCCGAGGTGGTCAACATGCAGCCGCCCGACGCGCTGCTCCAGAAGGGCATCCAGAGCCTGCCGACGCTGGGCGACGGTCGCCAGTCGGGTACGTCGGACAGCCCCTCGATCCTCAACGCCTCGCCGGAGAGCGCGGCGGGGGGCGGCCTTTCCTGGCTGCGCACCGGCGACGTGATCCGGATCGACCTCAACCAGGGCCGTGTCGACGCGCTGGTCGAGGCCGACGAGATCGCCCGCCGCAAGGGCGAGCCGGCGCCGCCGATCCCGCCGAGCAACACGCCGTGGGAAGAACTGTACCGCGAGAAGTCGGGCCAGCTGCACGAAGGCGGCGTGCTGGAGTTCGCGACCAAGTATCGCGGCACCGGGCTGAAGGTGCCGCGGCATAATCATTGATCGGGAAGGGGTGGGGGTCACCCTTTCCTCCAGTCCTCCGTCATTCCCGCTCAGGCGGGAATCCATTTGCCAGGACGCCGGGGGAAAGAGCCTCGGCATCAGCGCCAATGGATCCCCGCCTGTGCGGGGATGACGATGGTGGTGTGGCGAGCGGCGTCCGCTTGTCTGCGACCCAACCGCACCTCCGGCCCATTCCGGAGATGGAAAGTGTCACTCGCCAGTGATAGTTAACCATCGCCAACAACAGGGGGATGGACGGGGTGGACGAGACGGCACCGGCGAAGCGGCCGCGCAATGCGGCGAATACGCGGGGCGTGATTCTGGCGGCAGCCAAGGCGCTGCTCGCCGAACAGGGCTTTGCCCGCTGGGGCGTGAACGCGATCGCGCGTGCCTCGGGCTATGACAAGCAGCTGATCTACCGGTATTTCGGCGGCATGGATGGGCTCGCCGAGGCGATCGCTACCGATGTTTCCGCTTGGATGGAAACCGCGCTGGTGCGCCCCGAGAACGTGCCTCCGCCGGCCAGCTATGCCGAGATGATGGCGCGCGTCGCGGTGGCGCTGCTCGATGCGCTGCGCAGCGATCCGCTGGCGCAGAAGATTCTCGCCTGGGAGCTCTCCGCCCCCTCCAAGCTCGCCACCGCCTTCACCGAGGCACGCGGCAAGGCGCTGAGCGCCTGGATCGCCCGCGAGCGCGGCACGCTGCAGCGCCCGACCGGGATCGACGCGCCGGTGCTCAATGCGCTGCTGATCGCCGCGATCCAGCAGCTGGTGCTGTCGGGGGCGCAGAGCGGGCGGTTCCTCGGGCTGGACCTGAGCGAGGAAGCCGGCTGGGAGCGGGTTCGCGGCGGCATCGCCGAGCTGACCAAGGCGATGTTTCAGTAAGCGCAAGCGTTTCCTCCCCGAGCTTCGCCCGGGGAGGAATTTGGCTTTACGCCCCCACGCGGATCATCGTGCCCTTCTGCCCGGCCACCGTCACCCGGAAGCGGAACAGGTCGCCCGAGCCCGGCCGTGCGGCCTTGTCCTCGGCCGAGAGGTGCTTGTTCGCCGTGGTGGCATAGACCGTCTTCAGGTCCGGCCCGCCGAACGCGATCTTGGTGATCGCATCGACCGGGAAGGGCACCGTCTCGACCAGCTCGCCCGCCGGCGAATAGCGGCGCACCGCAGAGCCGGCGTACAGGCTCACCCACACAAAGCCTTCGCTGTCGACGCACGGGCCGTCGGGGAAGCCCTCGCCCTCGGCGATGCGGACGAACTCGCGGCGGTTCACCAGCGCGCCCTCCGCGTCGATGTCGCAGGCATAGATCACCTGGCCAAGCGTATCGACATGGTAGAGAATCTGGCCGTCGGGCGAGACCGCCGGGCCGTTGGTGATCGAGACCTTGGGGGCGGAAGCCACGCAGGTCCCGTCGGCGGCGAGGCGATAGATGGTGCCGCTGGCCTCGCTCTCGCCGTCATCCATCGTGCCGAACCAGAGGCGACCTTCGGAATCGACGGTGCCGTCGTTGAGCCGGTTGCCGGGCAGGCCGGGCTCGGGGTCGACCAGCGGGGTGAAGCTGCCGTCGGCGGGGTCGAACTTGGCGAGCCCGGTCTGCAGCCCCGCGACGAAGCCGCCGCTGGCGCAGGGCAGCGCGAAGCCCACCTGTGCCGGCGCATCCCAGCTCTGCTTGGCGCCGGTGGCGGGATCATAGCGGTGGATCTTGTGGCTCTTGATGTCGACGAACCACAGCGCGGCGTCGCGCTCCACCCAGACGGGGCCTTCGAGAAGCGGGGCAGCGAGCCCCCACACGCTCTCCGGCGCCGATACCACCACTGTGTCGGTCATCTTATCTCCAGCCCGCATCCACGAAGAATTCGTGGCTCGTTATCAGGCGCGCGTCGTCCGATGCAAGGAACAGCGCCGCGGCGGCGATGTCGTCGGGGACGAGGCGACCGGGCAGGCACTGCGCCTTGACGATCTCGGCCTCGCCCTCGGGCGTGTACCACTTCATCTGGCGCGGCGTCTTGACGTTGCCGGGGACGATACAGACCGAGCGGATGCCGTCGGGGCCGAGCTCGCGCGCGAGGCTGCGGGTGAGGCCTTCGATCGCCGCCTTGGCAGTCTGGTAGAGCGTCAGTTCCTCGAGGGCGAGGTGCCAGGAGATCGAGCCGAGGTTGATGATCACGCCGGCGCGCTTCGCCTTCATCGCCGGGATCACCGCCTGCGCCATGAAGAACTGGTGACGCAGGTTCACGTTGATGCGGTTGTCCCAATATTCCGGGGTCACCTGCTCGATCGTGTGGCGGTCGTCGTTGGCGGCGTTGTTGAGCAGCACGTCGAAGCCGCCCTCGGCGTCGATCAGCGCCTGCACCTGCGCCTGCGCGGCGCGGACGTCGGTGAGGTCGACCTTGTAGAAGCGCGGCGCGATCGCGGCGCCCGACAGGCTGGCGACCAGCGCCTTGGAATCGTCCTCGGCGATGTCGAAGAAGGTCACGTCGGCGCCCTGGCGGACGAACCCCTCGACCAGTCCGGCGCCGATCCCCGAACCACCCCCGGTGATCAGGATGCGCTTGCCCTTCAGGCTCGGATAGACGGCACGCTCAGCGGCCGGAATCGGGCCCTGCTGGAGATCGGCTTGCGACATGGACACCCTTACGCGTTGGAGAGAAGGCCGCGGGCGGCGAGGTTGCGCATCAGATCGCGGATGCCGAACGTCCAGGGCGCGGCGGCCTTCGACGTGGTGACGCGGTTGACGAGCGTGCCGAGCTTCGGCGTCGAGATGCGGACGACGTCGCCCGGCTTGTGGGTGAAGCCGCGGCCGGGATGGTCGCGATCCTGCACCGGCGCGAACAGCGTGCCGAGGAACAGCGCGAAGCCGTCCGGATACTGGTGCTCGCTCAGCGTCTGGCGGACCAGCTCGGTCGGGTCGCGGCTGATCTCGCTCATCTTGTTGGTGCCCGAGAGGCGATAGCCCTCCGGCCCGTCGATGGTGAGGTCGACCACCGCGCCGCGCACGTCGTCCATGGTGAAGTTGTCGTCGAACAGGCGGATGAACGGTCCGATCGAGGTCGAGGCGTTGTTGTCCTTCGCCTTGCCGAGCAGCAGCGCGCTCCGGCCCTCGAAGTCGCGCAGGTTGACGTCGTTGCCGAGCGTCGCGCCCTTGATATTGCCATTGCGGTCCACCGCGAGCACGATTTCGGGCTCGGGGTTGTTCCAGTCGCTGTCCGAGCGGATGCCGATCTCGGCGCCCCAGCCCATCGCCGACAGCACCGGCGCCTTGGTGAACACTTCCGCGTCCGGCCCGATCGCGACTTCGAGATATTGCGACCACATGCCGGCATCGATCAGCGCGGCCTTGAGGCTGGCGGCTTCCTCGGTGCCGGGGACGACCGCGCGGATGCCCGAGCCGACCTTGGCCTCGAGGTCGCCGCGGATCTCGGCCGCCTTGGCCGAATCGCCGCGGGCGCGCTCCTCGATCACGCGCTCCAGCGCCGAGACGGCGAAGGTGACGCCGCAGGCCTTCACGCACTGCAGGTCTACCGGCGCGAGGATCGCCGGCGCCGATTCGGTGCCGAGCGCCTCGACGCTGCACAGCAGCTCGCCGCCGAGCGTGGCGATGTCGTCACGCTCCAGCAGGTCGGCGACGGTGGGCGCGGTGGCCGACACGTCGATCACCTGGCCGTCGCGGAGGATCACGGGGCTGGGGCCGGCAGCGGTCTGCACACGACCGACCAGAATCGCCTGCGCATGATCGGCAGGCAGCATGTCTCTAAGCGCTTCCAAGGGACCTCTCACCAACTCGTTTCGGATTGTGATAGCGCTACCATTGGCGCTCGGCCAAGGCAAATGTCAAGAAGGGCATAGCCGGGTTCAGCGCCGTTTCAAATATAAGATAAAATTTCGGCGACGATCGCCTCGGGCGCCCGCATCGCGCCGTCTTCGCTGGCGCGGACGACCTTCCACGGCCCCAGCAGATCGGCGGCGACGATCGTCTCGTAATTGCCGCGCACGCGCTGCTGGAGCGCGATGTCGGCCTCATATTCGTCGAAGCTGCGATCGGTGTAGCTGCGCTGCGCCTTTTGCAGGATCAGCGCGCGGGCAAGATCCCAGGGGGTGTCGAGATAGATCGACAGCCGCGGGCGGGGCAGGGCGAACTGGCCGGTTTCCAGCGCGAGGATCCAGTCCATCAGCGCGCGGCCCTCGTCGCCGCCCAGCTTGGCGCCCTGATAGGCCATGTTCGAGGCAATGTAGCGATCGAGCACGACTACGTCGTGGGTCGCCTGCGCCTCGAGCAGCGCGTCGCGCCACTCGAACCGATCGAGCGCATAGAGCACGGCCGCTGCGTGCGGGGTGACGGGGACGGGAAGTTCGCCGGCGAGCATCTTGCCGATCGTCACCCCGGCGACGGTCTCGCCATAGCGCGGGAAGCCGAGCACGGTGGCAGTGCGGCCCGCGGCCTGCAGCGTCGCGCACAGCCCGCGCGACGCGGTGTTCTTGCCGACGCCGTCGGCGCCCTCGATCGCGATGAGTTCACCCATGCGGGCGCCATAGCATGGTCCGATGGGTTGTCATCAAGACTCCCCTGCGCTCGGCAGGAGGGAAGCGCCGCGGCACAACGATCGTCATTCCCGCGAAGGCGGGAATCCATTTGCCAGGGCGCTGGAGGCAGGAACCACAGCTTCAGCGCCAATGGATCCCCGCCTTGGCGGGGATGACGTTGGGTGTATGAATGCCGATTCCCTTTTTGCCGCAACCGCCGGAGGGAGTGGCTCCCCTCAATGGAACGACGCCGTCTCCGGCGGCGCGCAGAGCAGCGCGCAGGGGCCTTCGCCGTCGAGCGGCAGGATCGCGGTGAGCGCGGCCTTGCCGCCGGCATGGTCCATCAGCCAGCCGGGCTCGGCCACGGCGGGACGCTCGGGCGAGAAGGCGACGCCGATGCCGTCGGTGATCACGCCGAGCCGGCGGGGCGGGGTGGGCCAGCGGCCGGAGAGGTAGGTGATGCAGGCAGCGGCCGCGTCCTGCAGCGCGCCTTCGTCGCTGTCTTCGGGGCAGAAGCCCTCGGGGGTGGCGTCGATCTCGGCCACCAGGCGGAAATCGTCGCCGCGCCACCAGATCATCCGCAGCGAGCCATCGGTCTCCTGCTGCAGACCCAGAAAAAGCCGACCGCCCGCCGGAAGCAACGGTTGCGCGCAGCGCACCATTTCCTCGGCCAGTTCGGTCAGCTTGTAGTTCGACCGGGGTAGCATCTGCATCGCACCTCGGCCGAGTATCTGGGGGTTTCGGGGCATCGGATCGTTCCGGGAAGGGGTACCCTTCCCTTATAGAACGCTTTTGCCCCGATCGGGTATCAATGCAGCGCAGCGCGGTTCGCAAGCGGGGCGGCGGCGATCGCAATCGCCTCCACGGTCTCGCGGTTCGCCTCGGCTGCAACCACCGTGTCGATGCTCGCGGCGTCGATCGCGACGACGCTGGAGAGCAGGTTGTGCGGCTGGCTGGCGTCCGGCAGGATCGGCGTGGCGTTGCGGGCAGCCGCCGGCTGGCGGCGCTTGGCGGTGGCGGGCTCGCCATATTCGGCCATCACCGAGAAGCGCGGATCGGCGGCGGCGATCTCGGCGATCACCTTGGCGGCGCGCTTGGTGATCTGGCGGACGCGCTCCTTGGTCACGCCGGTTTCCATCGACAGGTCGTCGAGCGTGGCGGTCTGGAACACGCGGCGGGCGACGATCTCGCGGTCGCGCTCCAGCTTGGCTTCCAGCTTCTCCAGCTCGGCCGGATCGATGCCGTGGGTGGCGGTGCGGAGACGCGGGCCTTCGCGGCGCAGGGCGGCTTCTTCCCGCTTCGGGCGGGGACGGCGGCGGAGCTGCTCGATGCCCACCTTGCGGAGGTGATCGACATAGGCCTCGATCAGCGAGGCGATCGCGCCATCGGCGAGATAGTCCGACGCGGCGCTCTCGGTGCGCTCCAGGGCGTCCTCGTCCTCGATCATCGCTTCGGGCGACATTTCGTCGCCGTCCGCCGAGGTGACCATCGCGCTGAGCGAAACGGTGGTGGCTTCGACCTTCTTCGCCGAGGGGCGCTGGTCGGTCATCAGGCGGAAGCGCAGGCTCTGCAGCTCGCCGCGGATCTGCCAGTTGACGAAGGTGGTGAACTGGGCCTTTTCCGGCTCATAGGCCTGGATGGCGCGGTGCACGGCAATGGCGCAGTACTGCTCGGCGTCGTCCCAGTGGGCGGTCAGGCCATACTGGCGGATGAAGTGACGGATGCGGGGAGCGATCAGCTTCAGGATGCGGGCAAAGGCGCGATCGATTTCAGCGCGCTGACGGTTGGTCTGCTTCCCGTCCTTGGGCGCGTTTTCGATGACGGTTTGGACTGCGGCCTCGAGAGCGATCGTGATCTTCGACATCTGTATTCCCCTGGTTCAGCGCCGGTCCGATCGTTTCGGCGCCGTCGACAGGAGACACATTTCGTCTGAAACCTTTAAAGGAGTGCTAATCGCGAGCTTAGGTAGTTTTCCGCAAACGCACTCCCAAGCTTTATAGCAACGCCGATTCGCTTGGCGAGCCAAGTGCTTGAAAAAATGATGGTTAATCACTGTTCAACGGTGTCGCGAACAAGTGAGAAAACGGACTAAATGGCTGTTTCAGGAGGAGAATTTGTCCGGCTGGACGTGGCGATCGATGAAATCGAGTAACCATTTCCGGTGGGCGCTGGTCGCATCGCCGGCGCTGGCGATGCGCTGATCGGCCGCCGATCCGCCGACCTGCGCGGCAAGTAACGTGCGCGCACGCTCTGCATCAATATTGCCCGCAAGAAACTTCTTTGCATCGCCGAGGCCCAAATGATGGCCGAGATAGGCCGCCTTGGCGAGCGTTTCCGAATCGGCGCGCACGTTGAGGCCCGCCGATTCGAAATGTTGCAGATTGTTCTTCGCCATGTCGGCGACGCTCAGGATTGACGCTTGCGGATCGTAGCGGAGCGCGAGCAGTTCGCTGCGGCGCGCCGGATCTATCTTGCCCTTCGCGGTAAGCCAGCCGCGGGCCTGGGCGACTTCGTTCAGCCAGGTGCCGCTCTGTTCGGCGAGCGTCTGCCAGGTGCCGCTGAGGAACTGGCCGAGCCCGGCCGCGCTCGAACGCGGGTTGCGCGACAGCGGGTTCCAGCTGCCGTCCTGCCCCTTGCCGGCCTCGGCATCGACGATCGCGGCGATCGCGGAGCGCGGGATGCCGCTGCGCGCCTCGGCGGCGGCGAGGGTGTCGGCGTAACGGGCGTTGCTGCCCAGCGCGAGCCCGCCCGAAAAGCCGCCCGTCTTCGGGAAGCCGTTTGCGCCGGAAAGCGCACTCACCACCGAACCCGAGGCGGGCAGGGTTGCATGCTCGGCGACGGCCGGCGTGCGGCCGGCGCCGGGGTTGAGCGCGCGCTTGGCGAGCGCGGCGATATCGTCCGGCGCGTCCTCGTCATGGCACGAGCAGGAACACTGGCACTTGCACTTGCCCTTGGCCGATTTCGGCGCCTGGGTGCCGAGCAGTTCGAGCAGCGAATCCATCGCCATGTCCGATCCGCCGCCCAGCGGCGAGCGGGTCTTGTCGTTGTCGCGCTCGCCATCGCCGATCGCGGCCCGCCATAGGCGGGTCGAGAGTTCGGACTGGGCCTGCGCGTAGATCACGTTGGCGCGTTGCGCCGGCGTGAGCGCGGCAAGGTCGGTACGGTGGATCATGCGGCCTTCACCAGCATCCGCTTGCGCTCGCGCAGGAAACGCGCCGCGGCGATGTCGTCGATCGCCGCCTGTTCGGCGGCTTCGGCTTCACGCTCGGCCTCGGCGCGGAAACGCTCGGCGGCGCTCTCGATCGCGCGGCAGGTGCCATAGGCCTCGCGCGCCAGCTCGCGAAGATTGAGCAGGCGGGCCTGTTCGGCCACGACTTCCTCGGCGATGCGTGCCTGGGCGTGCTTGGCGGTGGCGAGCCACGCGTCCGAGGCGAAGGGCAGGGCATGCGCCAGCACGCGCTCCTCGCGGATGCGCGCGACGAGGTCGCGGCCCTGCTGCTCCAGTTCGGCGATGCGCTCGATCGCCGCGCCGATCCGGACCTTGAGGTCGTCGACGGTGCGCTGCTGCATGCGCAGCGCGGTATCGAACGGCGTCCTCATGCGGCGAGACCCACGTCATGGCCGTGGCCATGGTCCGGATCGCCCGCGGCCTCGCCGGAGAGGATCGCGGCAAGCTCGGCGAACGCCGCCTCGGCATGGCCCTGGTCGTTCTTGCCCTGGTTGAGCAGCGCCTCGATGCGGGGCGCCAGCGCGACGGCGCGGTCGACGTCCGGCGAGGAGCCCGCCTTGTACGCGCCGAGCCGCACCATCTCTTCCATGTCGGCATAGGTCGACAGCAGCTTGCGCGCGGCGAGGCGGACCTCGTTCTGCTCATGCTCGAGGCAATGGGGCAGGGTGCGCGAGACCGACTTGAGGATGTCGATCGCCGGATAGCGGCCGCGCTCGGCGATTGCGCGGCGCATCACGACATGGCCGTCGAGGATGCCGCGCACCGCATCGGCGACCGGCTCGTTATGGTCGTCGCCGTCGACCAGGACGGTGAACAGCCCGGTGATCATGCCCTGGCCGGGCGCGCCCGGGCCGGCGCGCTCGAGCAGGCGCGGCAGCTCGGCGAAGACGGTGGGGGTGTAGCCCTTGGTCGCCGGCGGCTCGCCCGAGGCGAGGCCGATCTCGCGCTGCGCCATCGCGAAGCGGGTGACCGAGTCCATCAGGCACAGCACGTTGAGGCCCTGATCGCGGAAATGCTCGGCAACGGCGAGGGTGGTCCAGGCGGCCTGGCGGCGCATCAGCGCCGGCTCGTCCGAGGTGGCGACGACGACGACCGAGCGGGCCATGCCCTCGGGCCCCAGATCGTCCTCGATGAATTCCTGTACTTCGCGGCCGCGTTCGCCGATCAGGCCGATGACGGCGACGTCGCACTGGGTCCAGCGCGCGAGCATCGACAGCAGCACCGACTTGCCGACGCCGGAGCCGGCGAACAGGCCGAGGCGCTGGCCGCGGCACAAAGGCACGAAGGTATCGAGGCAGCGCACCCCGGTCTCGATCCGCTCTGCGACGCGCGAACGGCCGGCGGCGGCGGGCGGGGAGGCCTTGATCGGCTGCGGATCGGCGCCGTTGACCAGCGGGCCGAGCCCGTCGACCGGGCGGCCGAGGCCGTTGATCATGCGGCCGAGCCAGGCCTTGGACGGGCGGACGGTGAACTGGCCCGCGCCCAGCTCGGCGATCGCGCCCAGGCCCACGCCTTGCGGATCGACGAAGGGCAGGCACAGCGCCACGCCGCGGTCGAGCGCGGTGACCTCGGCTTCCACCTTGCCGGTGGGGGACTGGATCTCGACGCGACTGCCGATCTGGGCGACGCCGGTCAGGCCTTCCACTTCGATAAGCGCGCCGCGCACCGCCACCACGCGCCCGAAGCGACGGTCGGGGACCATCTCCTTGATGGCGCGGGCGGCACTGGCGAGCGTCTGCATCGCGCGGGCTCCTTCAGGCGGCCTGCGTCGTGGCGGTGTCGGCCGCGGCGGCGTCTTCCATCGCGATCAGTTCGCGGGCGGCGGCGAGCGCCTTGTAATATTCGGCCTGGGCGAGGTCGTTGGCGAAGCGGATGCACAGCTCGCGCGCCTCGGCGGTGCCCAGGCTGGCGATCAGCAGGCTGAGCAGCTGGACGACCGCGTCATGATGCGCGTCGCGGCCCGCGGGATCGATATAGGCGAGCATCGTCGCGAAGTAGAGCTGGCGGGCAGGGGTGGTCGCTTCCTCGGGCCGCATCACTTCGCGGCCGCGCAGGATCGATACCATATTCTCGACGGCGATCTGGGTCCGGCCGACGGCGCGCAGCACTGCGCCGTTGACGATCGCCTTCTCACCGTCCCGGAGCGTGATGCGAAGCATGGCACAGGCCTTTCGATAAGCGTTCCTCAACTTATAGGTGCGTTGCAGGCGCGGGTGGGCAAACACCCGGCAAATTTTGCCGCCCCATGCGCGGATGCGGCAAAAATCGCCCCGCCGATTTGGGCGAACTGCTCACCCCTCTACAATGAGGATGTCGCCGGCGTGGGGATCGCGCGGGCATTCGAGGAGTTTTAAACTTGAGCCTCTATTCCGCTCTTTACGCTGGCGTTTCCGGGCTGAGCGCGCAGTCGAGTGCCATGGCCACCGTCGCCGACAACATCACCAACATCAATACCGTCGCCTATAAGGGCGTCGAAGCCCAGTTCCGCACGCTGGTGACTGATGGTCGCACCTCGGCGAGCTATTCGGCAGGTGGTGTCGCGGCCGCGCCGCTCGCACAGGTTTCCAAGCAGGGCCTGCTCCAGGCCTCGGGCAGCAGCACCGATCTCGCGATCGACGGCGGCGGGTTCTTCATCACCCGCACCGGTCTGGCCGAGAACGACCCTGTCGCCTATACCCGCGCGGGCTCGTTCAAGCCCGACGAAGAAGGCTATCTGCGCAATTCGGCCGGCCTCTACCTCTATGGCTGGCGTCTAGATGCGACTGGTGGCTACACCAACACCGGCAATCTCGACCAGCTGACCCCGGTCCGCCTGACCGACCTGGTCGGCACCGCGGCGCCTACCAACAAGCTGCAGGCGCACATCAACCTCCAGTCGAGTGCGGCGAACTACGATCCGACCTCGCCGTCAGGTCCCTACGCGGCCGGCAAGATGGCGGACGGCACGATCACGCCGCAGTTTTCGCGCTCGTTCACCGTCTATGACTCGCAGGGCAGCGGCCACGAGATCAAGATGTCGTTCCTCAAGACGGCCGCGAACGAGTGGCAGATGGAAGCCTATGCGGTTCCGGCGAGCGACGTGACCGCCGCCAACGGCCTGCTGCGCTCCGGCACGGTCAAGTTCAACGGCGACGGCAGCCTCAATCTGGGGGCATCGACCGCAAATCTCTTCGACCCGCTCACCATCACCTATACCAACAGCTCCAGCTCGGTTCCGATCACGCTGGACATGGGCAAGGACGGCGCCACCAACGGCCTCACCTCGTTCGGTGATCCCTCGTCGCTCGTCACCGGTGGCACCAATGGCGGTACGCTGGGCAACATCGCCGCGACCGAAGTCTCGAAGGACGGCGTGGTCAGCGCGATCTTCGACGATGGTGCGAGCCGCCAGGTGTTCCAGCTGCCGATCGCGACCTTCCCGAACCCGAACGGTCTTACCCGCATCTCGGGCAATGCCTATTCGTCGAACCGCGCGTCGGGCTCGATGACGATGAACCCGCCGGGCCAGCTCGGCGCGGGCAAGATCTCGTCGAGCACGCTGGAAGCCTCGACTGTCGATCTGGCAGGCGAGTTCACCAACATGATCCGCTTCCAGCGCGCGTACAGCGCATCGTCGAAGATCATCACGACCGTCGACGACATGCTGCGCGAAGTCAGTGATCTGAAGCGCTGACGACGACTGAGGCCGGGGGACGCACGACATGGCGCTGAACGATATCCTAGGAACCGCCGCTTCCGGCCTGGCAGCTGCCCAGGCCGGGTTGAAGGCGGTATCGAACAACATCGCCAATGTCGGCGTCACCGGCTATGCCCGCGAACGGGTCAACCTGACCACGTCGGTAATGTCGGGCAACGTCACCGGCGTTTCGGTGGGCGAATTCGAACGCGTCGCCGACCGCTTCCTGGAAGCCACCGTCTATCGGCGGGCCGGCGACTATGGAAAGGCGGAGGTCACCTCCGGCTATCTCGACCGGCTCCAGTCGCTGCTCGGCGAGCCCGGCGCCAAGTCCGGCCTGCCGGCACGGCTGGATGCGATCAACGCCTCGGCCATCGCGATGACGGGCTCGCAATCCTCCACCCAGACCAGCGCCGTGTTCATCGGTAACGTCTCGGACGCTATCTCGTCGATGCAGCAGCTCACCAAGGACGTCCAAGGGCTGCGCAGCGACGTGGAGTCTGAGGTCGGCTATTCGGTCGACAAGATCAACACGTTGCTCCGGCGCATCTACGACCTGAACGGCACCGTATCGCAGGCGACCGGCCTCGGCCGCAACGCCAGCGGTGCCGCCGACCAGCGGATGAGCGCCATCGAAGAGCTGAGCGGCATGCTTTCGGTCAACGTTCGCGACCAGCCGGACGGCCGGGTGATCATCGAGACCACCTCGGGCCAGATGCTGCTCGACTCGCGCCTGCGTCAGCTCGACTATCCGAACAAGGACAGCGGGGTCGGCAACGCCTTGGCGACCTACCCGGATATCTCGATCCGCTTTTCGGACAAGAACGGCAATCAGGGCGCGCTGACCGGTGAGAAGCTGGAATCGGCAGCGGTCGGCGGCAAACTGGGCGGCCTGCTCGACCTGCGCGATCGCACCTTGCCCTCCTTCTCCGAGCAGCTGGGCGTGACGTTCAGCGGTCTTTCCGAGGCGCTCAACGCGGTATCGAACGAAGGCACCACCATGCCGCCGCCCGCCAGCCTCACCGGCCGGCAGAGCGGCCTTACCGGCACCGACCGGCTGGGCTTCACAGGCAAGGCGACCTTCTCGGTGGCCAGCGCCTCCGGCACGCTCGTCGCCAAGACCGAGATCGACTTCGACGCGCTGGGCGCCGGCGCGACCGTGAACGACATGGTGGCCGCGATCAACGCCGGGCTGGGCGGCGCGGCGACCGCAAACTTCACCAACGGTGTGCTGAGCTTCACCGCTGCGGGTGCCGGCAACGGCGTGGCGATCTCGCAATCCTCGACAACGCCGAGCAGCCGCGCCGGCGTCGGTGTGTCGCAATATTTCGGCATGAACGATCTGATCCGCAGCGACAGCAGCACGCTGGTGCCTACCGGCTTCACGGCGGCGGATCCGCACGGCTTCACCACCGGCCAGACCGCGCAGGTGATCCTGCGCGACTCGTCCGGCCTGGCGCTGACCAGCTACACGCTGCAGCCGACCACTGGCGGCACGATGGGCGACGTCATCACGCAGCTCAACGGCAGCAATCTCGGCAAGTTCGGTTCCTTCTCGCTCGATAGTCGCGGACGGGTTCGCTTCGACCCGGCGAGCGGGCTATCGGGTGCGTCGCTGACGATCGCTTCGGATTCGACCGACCGCTTCGGTAGCGGCCGGAGCTTCTCGTCGCTGTCGGGCCTCAGCGGAATCAACAGCGGCCTCGACGTGGCCCAGGTCCGCAACGACATCGCCAGCACCCCGTCGAAGCTGCCGCTCGCCCGGGTCGACACCAGCGTCGCGGTGGGCAGCAAGGCGATCGGCGCCGGTGATACCCGCGGCGCCACTGCCTTTGCCGACAAGCTGGCGAGCACGCTAGATCTCGGCAAGGACGGCGTGATCACGGTGGGCCGCTTTTCGACGGCGTTGCTCGGCCGCGCTGGCCTGGAAGCCAGCCAGGCGCAGAACCGCTTCGACGATGCCGACGCGCGCAAGTCCGACGCGGTCAACCGCCGCGACAGCTATTCTGGCGTCAACATCGACGAGGAACTCTCGCAGATGGTCGTCCTGCAGAACAGCTATTCGGCTGCAGCACGCGTGATGAGCACCGCCACGCAGATGTACGACACCCTTCTCCAGATGGTCCGTTAAGGGGAGCTGACCCATGACCCGTGTTGCCACCATTCCGCTCCAGCGCACCATGGCCAGCGCCATTTCGACCGCGCAGGAAAAGCTCGCGATCACCCAGAAGCAGCTGTCCACCGGCAAGAAGGCGACCGACTTCGCGTCTCTCGGCACCGAGGCGGTGCGCAACCTGTCGGCGCACACGCTGCTCGAGCAGCAAAAGGCGCAGTCGAACGTCGCCAAGCGCGTCGGCATCACCATGTCGCTGTACCAGGGCCATATCGAGGGGGTGCAGACCACCAACACCGACTTGCGCAAGCAGATCCTGTCGGCGATCGGCACGGGCCAGTCGGCGGGCCTGCAGCAGGCGATGGAGAACGGCTTCTCCCAGATGCGCTCGTCGCTGAACGCGGCAGAAGGCGGCGTGCCGCTGTTCGGCGGCTCGCAGACGGACAGCGCGCCCTTCTCGGTAGCGACGCTCGCCGATGCCGCGACGGTGCCGGCGGACCAGGCCTTCCATGACGACAATGTGCTCGCGAGCGCCCGCGTTGCGGACGGCCTCGACGTGCAATATGGCGTCAACGCCAGTTCGTTCGGTTCCGGCCTGTACGAAGCCTATCGGGCGATGGCGCAGATCGGCCCGATCGGCGACAAGCTCACCGACGCGCAGATGACTGCGCTCCAGGGCGTCGTCTCCAAAATGGATGCGGGCCTGAAGCAGCTCGGCACCGTCAACGCCGATAACGGCCGCAAGCAAAGCCAGGTCGAAGACCTGACCAAGCGCGGCGAAGAGCGTTCGCTGCTGTTGCAGCAGGTGATCCAGGACAATGAGGACGCGGATCTCGGCCAGGTCGCGATCGACCTGTCGCAGCAGAAGACCGTGCTCGAGGCGAGCTATTCGGTGTTCTCGCAGCTCTCCAGCCTGAGCCTCGTCAAGTATCTCTGAGCGCGATCGCGCGCGCGAACACCGCAGTCAGCATCGGCTCGGTCAACCGGCCGATGTTCTGATTGTACCGTGACACGTGATAGCTATCGAGCACCGTCTGCCCCTTCGGCAGGCGGTGCTCGGCGCCATGTGTGAAACGCGCCTTGGGCAGCTTGCCGCCCAGCGCCTTCACCGTCGACTGGTGGGCGATCTCGCCCAGCGCTACCACGATCGGCGCGCGCAACTGGCCCATGAGGAACGGGCGGCAGGCATGGATTTCGGCCGGCGTGGGGCGGTTCTCCGGCGGCAGGCAGCGCACCGCGTTGAGGATCTGCACGCCCTTCGGTTCGCCTGCTTCCGCCAGCCCGAGCTTCTCCAGCACCGTGAGGAGCAGCAATCCCGAATCGTCGCCAGTAAAGGCGCGGCCGGTGCGGTTCGCGCCCGTCCGTCCGGGGGCCAGGCCGACAATCGCGATCGGTGCGTCCGGATCGCCGAGCATCGGCACCGGCGCGTTCCACCATTCGGGCTGCTCGGCGCGCAGCTGGGTGCGCAGCGCGACGAGGCGGGGGCAGCGCGGGCAGTCGCGATCGGGTTCGGGGCTTGGCGTGGACATGCGCCCGCGATAGGCGCGGGGGCGTGTCTGTCACAAGCTACATCCTCGCCCTGGGTTCGAACCGTCGCGGCCGCCACGGCGGGCCGCGTGCCGAGGTGCAGGCGGCGCTGGCGGCGATCGGCGGCGCGCGGGCGGTGTCGCGCATCCACGAGACGCCGCCGCTAGGCCCTTCGATCCGCCGCTTTGCCAACGCCGCCGCCATCATCGAGACCGACGAGGCGCCCGAGGCGCTGCTGCGCCGGCTCAAGAGCATCGAGCGCGCCTTCGGCCGGCGGCGGGGGCAGCGCTGGGGCGCGCGGGTGATCGATCTCGATATCGTGCTCTGGTCGGGCGGCTGCTGGGCAAGTCCCGTACTGACGATACCGCACCCCCAGTACCGTGCCCGCCGCTTCGTGCTGGCGCCGCTGGCGGAGGTGGCGCCGCATTGGCGCGACCCGGTGACGGGGCGGACGACGCTTCCGTTGCTGCACGCGGTTGACCGGCGGCGCCCCTGCGCCTAGGTGGCGGGATGTGGGTCCGTAGCTCAGTCGGTAGAGCAAGCGACTTTTAATCGAGAGGTCCCGGGTTCGAATCCCGGCGGACCCACCACCGCCTCTCCACGTCCCCGACTTCCTTCAGTAAGCATCCTTCCCCGGAGTGCTCCCTCGAAGCCGTGTGGAGAGCGGTGGCGTTCTGACCGCCTGTACTAGAAGGTCTTGTACACCACGTCCGGCGCCGGGCCGTTCAGCAACACCGTAGTGCCGATGAGGATGATCAGCATCGCGGTCGACAGCGCCGTGCGCCAGTAGCGCGATGCGGGAACGGCGACGGGATCGACCTTGCGCGCCTCGATCGGCCCCTGCACTGCCCGGAGCAGGCTGAGTGCCGGCATCGCGACCAGCAGTACCAGCACCCAGCCGCAGGCAACCGCCGGCCAGCCCGCCTGCTGGATGAACTGTCCCAATTGCCCCCAGGTCGACCAGAACCACAGCAGCGTGAAGGCGAACCAGGTGAAGGTCAGCGCGCGGCAAAACACCCGGTACCAGGGCTCGGCCGAGAGTTGCTTGTAGCCCTTGCGCGACAGCCGCTTGGTCATCGCGACCTGGTAGAGCTTGTTCATCGCCACGCCGCCGCCCTGCAGCACGCCGAAGAACAGGAACATGCTGGTTTGGCCGTGCCATGCGCCGACCAGGAAGAACGTGACGAAATAGGCAGCGACCGCGAGATAGGGCTCGATCGCGGGCGACGGTATCCGCCGCATCGCCGTCATCAGGAACGGCGTGTAGACATAGACCTTCAGCCAGTTGGACAGGGTGATGTGCCAGCGCGACCAGAAGGCGATGAAGTTCTCCGCGATGAACGGATGGTGGAAGTTCTCGGGCAGGCGGATGCGGAACAGGCGCGCGCAGCCGATCACGAAATCGGTGTAGCCGGAGAAGTTCGCGTAGAGGAACAGCGGATAGATCGCGCCGATCAGCGCGCAATAGAGCACCCGCATCGGGAAGGTCGGCGCCACCGCGAGATCGGCGATCGCCGCTTTCTGCCCCTGCATCAGCAGGGTCGAGACGATGGCGACCTTGAACATGCCGACGATGATGCGCTCCGCCGCCCATCCCGCAGCGAACAGGTCCACCTTCTCGCCGTTGCGCTCCTGCTCGCGATAGTCCTGGTAGAACTGGATCGGGCCGGAGACCAGCGCGGTGAAATTGAGCGTGTAGTTCAGATAGTCGAGCGGGGAGATCCGCTCCTTGATCTGCCCCTGTCCGGCATCGATGATCAGGTGGAGCACGCGGAAGAAGACGTAGGACAGCCCGACCGTGGTGTAGAGGAACGGAAGGTTGATCGCGGCCGGGATGAAGGTGTAGCGCTTCAGCCAGAAGAAAGCGAAGAGGATGACGGCGATCAGCACCGGCAGGCGCCAGCGCGGACCCTGCGCCATCAGCAGCCTGGTGCCGAGGAACCCGGTGAGCAGGAAGCCCGCATAGGGCAGCGCCTGTTGCCAGCCATGCACGAAGGTCGACAGGAAGATCAGGTTGATCAGCAGCAGCAGCCCGCGGCGCAGAATGCCGGCCGGCAGCAGGTTGTACAGGATCGCACCGAGGACGGCGAAGCCGAGAAAGGGAAAGGAGGGGACGTTCATCGCTTCATTCCTTCCCGGCGGATGCGCTGCACTTGCCGTCGCGCAGCGAGGAGGCGAGCAGTCCGCTGACCATGCCGTCGGCAATCAGGCTGTTGGCCGCGCCGGTCGGGTGGCTGTCGACGTTCATGTAGAGCGACGCCGCATCTTCCCGATTGCCGAAGCTCGCGGTCAGGTCGCGGTAAATGATCCCGTGCCGCGCCGCGATCGCACCCAGCGCGCGATCGATCGCGTACGGATCGACGCCCGGATAGGCCTTGCGCAGCGTCAGGATATCCGCCTGGGCCTGGTGGGGCACGAAGGCGAGGATCAGCGGTACCCCTTGCGCGTGCACCTGCCCAGCGATGTGTGCCAGCGCGTGATCGGCGAAGGTCAGGCGCCGCTGCCATTCGCCGTTGAACGGCGGGCGCAGGAAGCCAGCGCGATCCCCGGAGGTGAGGAAGCCGTTGAGATAGCTCTCGGGCTGGCGGTACAGCATGTGCTGCGCGAAGGTGGCGAAGCGGCTGACCTCGAGGCTGTCCTTGATCTTGCCGAGAAGCTCGCGTTTGGGCGCGGCCGGAACCGCCTCGGGCTGCCAGGCCATGTCGAAGTCGCCCGGCGGCAGCCGCTGCAGATCGAAGGGGGTGACGATCATCAGCACCGCGTCGGGCTTCAGCTGGAGCGCGGGCTGGACGGTGCGGGCGACCTGGTTGAGATTGTACACGCCGCCGAGATTTTGCACGTCGACCGGCCGGCCGCAGATCTTGGACAGCGCGTCGGAGGTGCGATGCCACCAGGTCTGCGGGGTGGGGATGCGATAGCCCCAGCTGGTCGAGGCGCCGATGACCGAAATCCGGATCGTCGATGCCGGCACCGGCGCGCACGAGGTCTCCGAACGGTAGCCGCATTCGTTATAGCGATAGGTGGTCCAGTCGCCCTCGGCGACCTTGGTCCGCGAGGTGCAATTCTTGCGCGGCAGCTTTCCGAAGAAGGCATTGTCCGCGAGGCAGGCGTCGTTGGGTTGCTCGGGCATCCACCAGCGTGCCGCGACTTCGCTGCCGATTACCATCGTCAGCGCGACCGCCAGGACGACCAGCGGCAGCAGATAGCGATCACGTTTGGGAAGGCGCCGGGCAGGCGCCGTCATTGCGCCGCCTCCGCTTCGGCGCGCTGTGCGGCGCGGTGCACCGTCATCGGCGCCTCGGGCACCTCGGTCGCGGTGTCCAGCTCCCAGACGGTTCGGCCATCCGTCGCATCCGTGGCCACCTGCGTGAAGCCCAGCTCGGCGTAATGCTCGACGACCAAGGCATTGCGATCGGTGGGAATGTAAACGCCGACCAGGCGCTTCTTGCCATGCCGCCGCGCAACCTCGACCAGCTCGCGCAGCACCATCTGCTCCACCCGGCGCTTGAGCACGCGGCAGCTCATCAGCCAGGTATCGATTTCCCACGCATCGTCGCCGTGCGGCCGGCAGACGATCACCGAGATCATGCCGTTGTCGCCGAACGCGTCGGTGAGGCGGACCTGCAGGGTGAAGACATCGGGGTCTTCCTCCAGCTCCGCCACATCGGCCTCAGTGTACCGGCGGGTGGTGAGGTTGAACTGGTTCGACTTGCTGATCAGCTGCGCGATCCGCTTCCGTCCCATCGCGTCGAAGGGCGCGAAGAAGATCTCCATGTTGAGCGAGGCGAGATAGGAATCGAGATCCCCCGCCGATGCCTGGAGCGCGACGCGCTTGGCATTGTCCTGATAGAAATCGGCGCGCTTGCGATCCTCTTCGGAGAAGGCGATCGTCTCGAAATAGCCGGCGGCCATCAAGGTCCGCACATAAAGCGCGGGGTCGGCCGGCAGTTCGGGGACGGCAACCTGCGGCAGCATCCGACGGACCAGATCACGCTCCATCGGGTTGTCGTCCAGGAACACCATCGCGTCGAGGCCGAGCGAGAGCTCGTTCGCGATCGACTTGATGTTGGTCGCCTTGTCGCTCCAGTTCGCCTGGAAGACGGCGATATGGTCCTCGCGCAGCAGCATCTCGGGATGCTCGCGGAACGGCCCGCGGGCGACCGAGTCGGTGTTTTTCGAGGATACCGCCAACACCACGCCGCGCGCGCGGAGCGCCAGCGCATTCGCCTGCACGGCAAGGAAGGCTTCGCCGACCGCGTCGCCCTGGGCGATGCGGATGCCCTCCAGTCCATCGTCGCCGATCACGCCGCCCCAGACGGTGTTGTCGAGGTCGAGGATCAGCACGCGGCGCGACTTGCCCTTGATGGCGGCGATCAGCCGCGCGACATGATCGGCGTAGAACGGCGCATAGGCGGCATCGAACGGCAGCTTGGCCAGGTTCCACTGCTGCGGCGAATGCCAGTTTGCGAGGCCGACCAGCTCGGCGATCGCAGCGACGTCCAACAGCGCGTCATCGCTGGCGGCGACGCTGCGCGCCAGTTCGGTGTTGATCCGGTCGAGCGCGCCGCGCGGCGAGGCATCGAGCACGCGATCGATATGGCCAAACAGCGCTTCCGCCGGCGGGGCAAAGGTCTGGACGATCGAGATCGCGCCGCCATTCTGCCGGAAGCCCTCCCGCAGCGCGCCGATGAAGGCGAGCGCGTCGTTCACCGAGGTCGGCGAACCGAGGCCGGGCAGGGCGCGGTAATCGAGTGCGAGCAGCACGGCGTCGCACTTGCCGCTGTTGATGCCCGACTGCGGAGACATCGCCTCCTGCATGAGCTGGCCATATTCCGTCTGCACGACCTCGAGCGCGATGCCGTGCCGCACGGCGCTCGCCACCAGCAGCGGCGCGAGCAGGTCCAGCGTGCCGTTGCCGACGAGGCCGAGGCGGAAGGGAACCAGCGGCGACAGATCCGCGCCGGCCGATCGCAAGTCGGCAATCGACTGGGCCAGCTGCGTCAGCTGGCTGTCACTGAGCTGGTGCGTTGCGAGAAAGCGCAGGTCCTGCCCGATCGGGCCGGCCTTGTCGCTCAACGCCCGGCGCTGCTTGCGGAAGTCATCCGGCGCGCGCGGCAGCCACGACAAATCCTTCAGAATATCTTCGCTCACGGCCAAAGCCCCCCAGAGTAATCCGTCGCCGACTGCGGCCGTTCGCGGCGCGCGCGAGGCGACGTTAAGCGCTACGCTTCGCAGCGATTCCGTTGGCAAGTTCGCCGACATTGGCGAAGGCGCTGGCCTCCGCGGCGGAGAATTTCACGCCGAAACCGCGCTCGATGGCGAGGATGAAGCGGACGTGCGCCAAGCTGTCCCACCCGTCCACGTCGGCGGCGGCGAGCTCGGGCGACGCAACAATTTCGTCATCGTCGAACACGTCTTGTAAGATTTCGGTCAGCTTGTCGTAAATGTCTTGCAAAGCGATATTCCTCGGCTGAACTTGCTGCCTGGTGCAAAAGTCGAAGCGCCCACAGCGAATTTAACCGTTTGTTAACGGTAAGGCTTTCGCGCCGTCAAGGTGGCGGAGGCATCGCTTCGGCATAAATTTGCTGCAGTGCGGCGATTTGGATGTGGTCGGCAGGATGCCAAGGGCCAGCCCAGGTGCGGAGCGAGAACGAAAGGGCGCGCTCCTGGTCCTTTTCGCTGCCGTGCGGGCTTCGTGATCATCGAGTCGTCGGACAGGCATTGCCCCGTTCTCGCCGTCGCGTGATGGCATAGGTTTCAAGTTCCTGAGTCGCCCCGTTCGTTCGGCCGAGCGTTATCGTACCCGAGAAGCCTGGATCTTGTTGACCGGTAGCGCCATGAGGCCCTCGACAGCGTCGTAATCCGACGCTTCGCCGCCGGTCAGGAGGAAGCCGAGAGGGCGTCCTTGACTGTCACAGCGGGCGTGGACTTTGCACGTAAAGCCGCCGCGTGATCGACCAAAAGCCTCCTTATGAGTCCCCCTTTAGCGCCCGCTGCCGAAACATGGCCGCGAACCGTGGTGCTGTCGATCATGTGCTGCCAGTCGTCGGTCAACCCAAACTCGACCAGCGTGGCCAGCATCACATCCCAGACGCCTTGTTCTGCCCAGCGCCGGAACCGCACATAAACCGAGTCCACTTGCCGTAACGCTCGTGCATGTCGCGCCAGGGGCAACCGACCCGCAAGACATGCAGCATGCCGTTCAGAAATCGCCGATTGTCATGGGCAGGGCGGGCCTTTCGGCCGCGCTCGGGCGGCAGCAGCCCTTCAAGGACCGCCCCATTCCTCGTCCGTCAGATCGCCACGCGACATTGCTGCTCCCCGCAAAGAGCAGCCTTCAATCAAAGATCAGGTCGCTTGGGAATCCACTTTGTCAACGCAGCCTAACGCATCCCTCTATATACAGGCAAGCCAGCTTTGGGCGTGATCATCTGGCCTCTGCCAATTGCGAACGTTCCTTGGATAGCGAAAATCTGCGGAACTTCTATCAGCCGGAGAGGGGTTCTCGGCAGCGCATGCCGGCCTCGCTCGGGCGAGCCCGGTGACGCACCGATCAGGGGGCGGGGTCGATCGCCGCCACGTCCTTCTTCTCGAAATCCTTGCCATGCTTATCGAAGTCCGCCTGGTCGACCAGTTGTAGCGAGGCGCGTCCGGCCATGAAGCCCATCTTGATCGAGCACCGCACATAGCGCTTTTCGCCCGCTTCGACAGTGACGTCGACACTGCTGACCTTGTTCTCCAGCGTGTATTTGCCTTTTGGCACGGACCATTCTGCGTACTTGCCGCGCCCCAACTCGACGAGGACGTCGCCCTTGTAACGAATGGGGCAGGCGACCGCCGCACCCATGATGCTTTCGGGCCGGTAGAGGATGATGGTCCCACGCTCCTGTACCGCCGGCGCGGCGTCCTGACCGAGTGCGGAGAGCAGGGCGGTGGCGAGATATGGCAATAGCATTGATGGTACTTTCCCCCTGTTAAGGGCGAAACGGTGCGACGATTTCGTTTCGCATGTCAATCGGTCGGCAGGGGGCGCTCGAAGCGCTGCGACTTCTTCCTCGCAGTGCACCATATTTGTCTTGATACCATATATCATACCCGATACATCCCCGCGTCACGCTCCCTTCAGAAAGTGGAATCTCGATGCGTCGCGTCCTTCTCCTCTCCTCCTCGCTCGTGCTGCTGCCGGTCTCGGCGTTCGCGGATCCCGACCGCGCAACGCCTGCGCCCGCCGAATCCGGGCAGGCGAAGGATGCGCCCGCGCAGCAGCCGCCGGCGATCATCGTCACCGCGCCCTATCGGCTGAGCGAGACCGACGTGCTGTCCGGCACCTCGGTGGTCACCGGCGAGGAACTCACCCGCAACCTGCGGCCGACGATCGGCGAGACGCTGGCGCGCCAGCCGGGCGTGTCGGCCAGCTCGTTCGGCCCGAGCGCCTCGCGGCCGATCCTGCGCGGCTTCCAGGGCGAGCGCGTCCGCGTGCTGACCGACGGGATCGGCTCGATCGACGTGTCGAACACCTCGGCCGATCACGCGGTGATCATCGATCCGCTGCTCGCCGAGCGCATCGAGGTGCTGCGCGGTCCCTCGGCGCTGCTGTTCGGCTCGTCGGCGATGGGCGGCGTGGTTAACGTGATCGACAGCCGCATTCCGCGCAGTGTGCCGGAGAAGGGCTATCGGCTGAGCGGCATCGGCACCTATGGCTCGGCCGCGGAGGAGCGCTCGGTCGGCGGGGCGGGGGACGTCGCGGTGGGTAGCCATCTCGTGCTGCACGCCGACGGTTCCTATACCAAGACCAGCGACCTCAAGATCGGCGGCTATGCGCTCACCGCCGACAAGCGTCGCCAGGCGCTGGCGAGCGCCGCGCTCCCTGTCGACCCCGATGCGGAAGAGCCGATTGACTTCGCCGCCAATGCGGCCGTGCGGAACCGGCTGCCGAACAGCGCCGCCAAGACCTGGACGGCCGGCGCAGGCGCATCGATCATCACCGACACCGGCACGCTGGGTATCGCCTACAGCCATTATGACAGCCTGTACGGCGTGCCGATCCGCTTCGCGACCGAGCCGGGTCAGGAGCAGGAAGGGCCGCGACTGAGCGTCGTCCAGAATCGGCTCGATCTGCGCGCCGAGGCCGATACCGGCGGTGGCTTCCTCCAGAAGGTACGGCTCCGCGCCGGCTATGCCGCCTATCGCCATTTCGAGCTGGAGGAAGACGGCGCGGTTGGCACCGCCTTCTACAACAAGGGGCTGGAAGGCCGGCTCGAACTGATCCAGGCCGATCGCGGCGCGTGGCGGGGTGCGAGCGGCGTGCAGTATTTCGCGCGCGACTTTGACGTGCAGGGCGACGAGGCCTTCCTGCCCAAGAACAAGACCCAGCAGACCGGCCTGTTCACGCTCCAGCAGCTCGACATGGGCGCGCTCAAGGCCGAGGCGGGGCTGCGCTACGAATTCACCGATCTCTCGGCCAATCCCGTGCTGGAGGATACGCGCTTCTTCAACGGCAAGCGCAGCTTCCAGGCCCTGTCCGGCTCGGTCGGCGCCTCCTACGGCGTTGCCCGCGACGTGCGGATCGGCCTGAATCTGTCGCACACCGAGCGCGCGCCCTCGGCCGAGGAGCTGTTCGCCAACGGCGCGCATGCCGGCACCGAAGCCTATGAGCTGGGCAGCCCCGATTTCCGGCTCGAGAAGAGCTGGGGCTTGGAAGCCACCGTGCACGCGCATGGCGACGGCTACAGCTTCGATGCCTCGGCCTATTACAACTGGTTCTCCAACTATATCAGCGACAACCAGGCGCCGCAGGCGGTCTGCGAGGCGGCAGCGGCCCCCAGCGGGCGCACCGTCGATCTGCCCTGCTACCGGTTCACCCAGCGCGACGCGCGTTACTATGGCTTCGAGGCGGAAGGGTCGGTGCGGCTGGCCCAGCTCGGCGGCTACGCCATCAACCTCGATGCGCTGGGGGACTATGTCCACGCCAACATCGTCGACGAGGGGCCCGCACCGCGCATCCCGGCACCGCGCGTGCTGGGCGGCATCGAGGCGCAGTCGGACCGGATCACCGGCCGTCTGGAGGCCGAGCATGTCTTCGTGCAGAACCGCATCGCCGCGTTCGAGACGCGCACCGCACCCTACACCATGGTCAACGCCACGCTCAGCCTGAAGCCGTTCCCGACGATGCCGGGGACGACGCTGACGCTGTCCGCCAACAACCTGTTCGACGTCGAGGCGCGGCGCGCGAGCAGCTATCTGAAGGACTATGCGCCGCTCGCAGGCCGCGACCTGCGCGCGACGCTGCGCTTCAGCCTGTAGTCGAGCTCGTCGCGTCCATCAGGTCCCCGATCGCGCCCGTCGGGCTCGCTTCGGGGATCGCGGCCATCGCCGCACTGATCCGCGCCGGGTCAACCGTCGGCGACGGCTGGGTCAGGAGGTCGAACGCCTGGGCGCTGGGCAGCGCCTTGAACGCCGCGCCATAGCGGGCGCGCAGCGCCTGCAGCTTGGCTTCCTGGTTGAGCATCGCCAGCGCCACCGCCTGGCGGAGCACGATCGCCTGGGCGGGCGGCGTCATCGCGCCGGGGGCGGGCAGGGTGGCTTCGTTCTCGGTGATGAACGAGCCCCAGTTGCGCGTGCGCCAGTGGATCTCGCTGCGGACGCCGCTGCCGCCGGGCACGCCGTCGAGCGCGGCCATCGCCGCATCCTCGCGACCCAGCTTGTACAGCGCCACCGCTTCGATCCGCTTGCGATCGAAGCGCATCGCGTCCGAATAGCTCGCCTGCTCGGTGGCGTGGAGCGTGTCTAGCGCCTTCACCGGATCGCCAGAGAGGATGAACAGCGAGGCCACCTTCACCGAGAGCGGGCCCTGCGCCACGTCCTGCCGGCGCTGCATCAGCTGGTACTGGAGCAGCTCGGCCGCGCGCGGATAGAGGCCGGCGTTCTGCAGCCGCTCGGCCAGGCGCAGCGCGAGCGCGTCGCCTTCGGCACCGGCGGGCCCCAGTTCCTTGTAATCCCAGTAAAGGCCTGCGGCCTCCGGCAGCGGGGTGCCACTGTCGGGCGCGAGCATCTCGGCCAGCCAGGTCTGGATCTGCTTGAGCATCGGGCCGGAATCGCCGTCCGGACGATAGAAGCGGAACAGCGTGGCGGCGCTGCGCAGTGCCGCGCGGCGGTTGTTGGTCTCCAGCGCCAGCTGATATTCGAGGCGGAGCGCGCTCGCCTCGATCTCGTCGCCGCGCCAGCCATAGCGCAGCGCCTCGAGCCGCTTGACGCCTTCTGAGGGATCGATGCGGTGGAGCTTGAGGTCGCCTTCGATATGCGCGAGCTTGGCTTCGGCCTGGATTTCGGGCGAACCGCTCAGCTCGGCGCGCGACAGGCGGAACAGCCCCTCGGCGGGATCGCCCGAGGCGAGCAGCGCCTTGCCGCGCAGCAGATTTGCCTGTGGGTCCTGTTCGCCGAACAGCTTGAGCCAGGCGATCGCGGGCTGGCCCTGGCCGATCGCGATCGCACCGCGCGCGGCGGCGAGGGTGAAGGGCTTGCGCTCCTGCGGCGTGCGGCCGTTGATCGCGGGGACGGCGCAATTGATCTGGCGGGCGGCCGCCTTGGCGTCGCCGGTGCCGGCCAGCGCCCGCACCCGCCAGGCACAGGCTTCGGCATTGCCTTCGAGCTCGGGCAACGACAGTGCTTCGACCGCGTCGCGATTATGGCCGATCATCACCAGCGCGGCGCCGGTGGCGAGCTGGAACGGCGCGACGAGGGCCAAATCCTCGTCGTCGGACTCCATCGTCTCCAGCACGCCCAGCGCCTCGGCGCCCATGCCGCGGCGGATCAGCGAGCCGACATAGTGCCAGCGCGCGAGCTGGCGGGTTTCGGGCTTGGCGTGGATGATCTCGTCCCACGCCGCTTCCTCGCTCAGCTCGGGCCAGTCGCGGCTGTCAGTGACGATCGGCATCTGCGCGAGGGTGGCGGCGAAGGGCGGCAGCACCGGGCGGCCGGCGGGGGCCGCCGCCGGGGTCGCGGCATCGGCGGCAGGTGCCGCGGGGGCGGCGCCATGGTCGGCGGGCGCGTGCGCGGGATCGCTGGGCGGCGCGGCGGCGGTGCTGGCGAGCAGTGCGACGATCAGCAAACGGCGCATCAATGGGCTCCGGCCATGAGATAGGTGACGACCGCGCCGCCGATAATGCAGGCGATGATGAAGATCATGGCAGGCACGATCGGCAGTCCGCCCGCGGCGGCGGCTTCCGCCCGCCCGGCCTGGCCGTTCTGCGTCTCGCTGGTGTCGACGGCATTGCCGCGGGCGCCCGCATCGGCGACGACGCGCATCCGGGCGGGGCGTTGATCGTGGCTCATTTGTAATCCGTTAAGTGCTTGTCCCTTATTTATAGGACGTGCGCGGCCGCAGCGGCCGCCGCACCCATATGATTAGCAGGAGAAATTTGGTGCTCGGCAAGCAGACGCTGGCGATGCTCGGACTGGTGGCAATTGCGGTTTCGCCGCTGCCTGCGGAGCGTGCGCTGGCCTCCGGCGGCGGTGGCGAAGGCGAGGGTCTGCATCTGGTGAAGATGGAGCCCATCGCGGTGCCGATCGTCGATTCGGACCGAGTCGCCGGCACGCTCAATTTTCAGCTGGTCATCGAGGCGCACGATTCCGCGAGCGCCGAAAGGCTCACCGCAGCGATGCCGAACCTGCGGATGGCGGCGATCGCCGGCGGCGTGGAGTTCGCACGACTGGACGCCTCGGCGCTGCGCGCGGTGAACGTCGCCGATCTCGACAAGACGTTGACCGGTGCGCTCAAGACCGTCGCGCCGGACCTGGGCCGCGTGCTGATCGTCGAAGTGGGCGCCTCGCAGAACTGATCGTCCGCGGCGGACGCTTCCTGTCGTCTACTGCGTGCACAAAAACGCCGTCGTTCCGGATCGGCCCGGGACGACGGCGTTTTTGCGTTCGAAGAAGGGCGTTTCAGCCCGGCTTGCGGGCCGGGCCGGCGGGGCCGGCAACCGCCGGACCTGCCTGTGCCGCGACCGGCGCCGCCACCGGCTTGGTGGCGCTCTTGCGTGCTAGTGCCATGCTGAGCGACGCCGCGCCCTTGGGCGACATCGCCGCCAGGATCGCCGCAGTGGAGGCAGGGCGCATGCGCTGCGCCACCTTCATCTGCACTTCCATGTCGAGCTGCTCGAACACCGCCGCGGCCTTGGCCGGCTTCATCGCCTGGTAGATGCGGGCGAGTTCGTCGAACTGGATTTCGGCGGCGGCGGGGGCTCCGGGCGTCCCCGGCGCACCGGCGGCATCCTTTTGCTGCGCCTCGACGCTCGCTGCCAGCCGCTGCTCGGCGGCCTTGGCCGCCTGCTCGCGCAGGTCGAGTGCGCGCTGGCGCTTGGCGGCATCCTGGTCGCGCGCGCTCAGGTCGCGCTCGATCGAATTGCCGAGCCGGGTCTTGGCGGTGCCGTCCTGATCGCCGGTGGCGATGCTGGCGGCATTGGCCACCGCGGCGATCGCGGAAGCCGCCGCCATCAGCAGCAGCAGGGAGGGGCGCGCCATCATGCGGCCTCACGCGTGGCAGGCGTCTCGTCGGCCGATGCTTCGGCTTCGGCTCCCTGGGCGGCGGCTTCCTCGCCGGCGACGCGTAGCGCGTTGGCCAGGCTCACCGCCGAGACGATGCGCTCGCAGGCGCTGTCGGCGATGCCGATCATGTCCGAAAGTTCGTCGCGCAGATCCCGGGCCTGCTCCACCAGCCGCGCATGGCGCGCGCAATCGGTGCCCAGCGTCTGCTTCATGTCGGAAAGCACCGATCGGGCCTGCACGGTCGCATGGTCCAGCGCCTTCACCACGTCGGTGAGGGCGCCGTCCTTCACGGCGCGCAGGCTGCGCATCATGCGCATGCTCTGCACGAGCACGGCCACGCACAGGATGATCGTCAGCACATTGGCGAAAAGCGCGATACTCATGTTACTTCTTCCTCGTGCGGGAAACGTCGTTGACCAGGCGCACGGCGACGCGGCCGCTGCGCTGGCCGATCTGGGCCTGGGCGAGCTTGATGTCGCCGCACGCCATGTCGAGCGCGTCGTCGGGGCTCTTGTCGAAGGCGATGGTCTGGCCGACCTGCAGCTCCTCCAGGTCGGAGAGCGGCAGCGCCTTTTCGCCGAGCAGCACGTTGACCGTCACGTTGGTCTTGCGGATCTCGGAGGCCATATGCGCCTCCCAGATGCTGTCGCGGCCGCTCTTCTCGCCCATGAAGCGCTGGAGCAACTTGTGGCGCACCGGCTCCAGCGTGGCGTAGGGAAACACCATGGTGATGCAACCGCCGCGGCCGTCCATGTCCACGCGGAAGGTTGCGATGGCGCAGATATTGGAGGTGGCGGCGATCGCGGCAAAGCGCGGGTTGGTCTCGATGCGCTCGAGCTTCATGTTCACCGGCTCGATCGGGGCGAAGGCATCGGCAAAGTCGCGCAGCGCCGTCTCCAGCACGCGCGAGACCAGCGAGGTCTCGATCGGGGTGAAGCCGCGGCCGTCGATCACCGTCGGGGTGTTGCTGCCGCGGCCGCCGAGCAGTGCGTCCACCACCGAGTAGATCAGGCCTGATTCCACCGTGATCAAGCCATAGCTTTCCCATTCCGCGATCTTGAACACGCCGACCATCGCCGGCAGCAGCACGCGGTTCATGAACTCGCCGAAGCGCGCCGAGGTCACTTCCTCCAGGCTCACGTCGATCGCGTCCGAGGTCATGTTGCGCATCGAGCTGGCGAAGCTGCGGACCACGCGGTCGCAGACGACTTCCAGCATCGGCAGCCGTTCGTGGCTGATGACCTTCGATTCCAGAACGGCGCGCAGGCCCTTCTTCTTTAGAACCGGTTCGCTGCCGCCGAACAGCGCGTCGATGTCCGCTTGGCCGAAATTGCCGATATCGTCGCCGAACGGAGCCGCGGGCGGATCGGGCAGATCAAAATCGTCTAGGTCGATCATTGCTGGATCAGGTCCTGAATGAGAACTTCCTTGACCATGCCGGGGCCGAGGACGCGGGTGGCGCGCACCATCAGCTCCTCCTTCAGACGGTACACGGCCGCCGAACCGCCCAGATCCTCGGGACGCAGCTCGCGCAGGAAGGGCTGGTAGGCGTCGAGTACCACCGGCAGCTTGTCCTTGAGCGCCGCGTCGGTCGTCTTGGGGCCGGGTACGAGCATCAGGTGCAGCTTGAGGAAGCGCGGCGCGCCGTCGGGTGAGCGCAGATTCACGGAGACGGTGGGCACGTCGACGAACTTGCCCTTGCCTTCCCCTTCGCCGTGGCCGCCTTCGCCTTCCTTGGCATCGCCTTCGCCATGCCCTTCGTCCGCAGCGGCGGTTTCCTCGCCATGCGCCTCGGTCTTGGTCGCGCTCTTGCCGCCCATGAAGAAGGCGGCACCGCCGCCACCCAGCGTGAGCGCGGCCACGGTGGCGGCGCCGATGATGATCAGCTTCTTCTTCTTGTTGGGCGCCGGGGTCTCCTGCGCGCTCTTATCCTCGACGATCTCGGCCGACATAATAACCCTGGACCTTCCGATTTATCGGCCGCGGCGTCCGCACGTCCGATTTCCCTCTATTATAGAACCGTCACCCGGCAATTTCTGCCTAGTGACCATTTTTCGAAGGACGGTCCGGTGGACATCTCCTCTTACGTGCTCCTCAGCCAGGAGCAGGCGCTGCGGCGCCGGATGGACGTGGTGGCGAACAACATCGCCAACATGAATACGGTGGGGTTCAAGCGCGAGCAGCCGGTGTTCCGCGAATATGTGGAACAGACCGACGGCGCGGTGAAGGCCGCCGAGAAGACCTCGTTCGTGCTCGATTACGGCGCGGTCCACGATGCCTCGAACGGCGCGTTCCAGCCGACCGGCAATCCGCTCGACGTGATGATCGACGGGCCGGGCTATCTGGCGGTGCAGGCCGGTGACGGCACCACCGCCTATACGCGCGCGGGCTATGTGAAGGTGCTCGAGAGTGGCGAGCTCGCCACCTCCGGCGGCCAGGTGATCCTGGGCGAGGGTGGCAAGCCGATCAAGATCCCGCCCGAGGAAGCCGGCAAGGTCAACGTTCATGCCGATGGCACGGTGATGGGCGAGAACGGCCCGCTCGGCCGCATCGCGGTGACCGTGTTCGACAACGAGGCGGTCGTCGATCCGCGCGGCAACGACATGTTCACGGGCACGGGCGGACGCGAGCTGCCGGCGGCGCAGACCAAGCTGGTGAGCGGCGGCGTCGAGGGATCGAACGTCAACGCGATCGTCGAGACGACCGACATGATGCAGATCCTGCGCGCCTATCAGACCAGCCAGAGCCTCTCCAACTCGATGTCGGACCTGCGCAAGAGCGCGATCGACAAGCTCGGCCGCGTCAGCTGACTTTCACGAAGGGATAAACTCCATGCGTACGCTTTCCATCGCCGCGACCGGCATGCTGGCCCAGCAGACCAATGTCGACGTGATCTCGAACAACATCGCCAACATGAACACCACCGCGTTCAAGAAGCAGCGCGCCGAGTTCCAGGACCTGCTCTACCAGCAGGTCTCGCGCCCCGGCTCGTCGACCGGCGGCGACACCAAGGTGCCGGCCGGCATCCAGATCGGCTCGGGCGTGAAGACCGGCGGCGTCTACCGCATCAACCAGCAGGGCTCGCTGCAGCAGACCGACAACCCCTATGACATGGCGGTGACGGGCAAGGGCTATTTCCAGGTGACGATGCCCGACGGCACCACCGCCTATACCCGGGACGGCTCGTTCCAGATCTCCGACCAGGGCGAACTGGTGACGCAGGACGGCTATCCGGTGCAGCCCGGCGTCACCATCCCGCAGGGTGCGCTGGACGTCAGCATCTCGAAGACCGGCCTGGTAGAAGTGACCGTCGCCGGCAACACCCAGCCGCAGCAGCTCGGCCAGCTCCAGCTCGCCACCTTCATGAACGAGAGTGGCCTGGAAGCGAAGGGCGGCAACCTCTTCCTCGAAACCGCCGCCTCGGGCCAGCCGACCGTCGGCTCGCCGGGCGATACGGGGATCGGCACGCTGACCCAGGGCTTCATCGAAGGCTCGAACGTTAATCCCGTGTCCGAAATCACTTCGCTGATCACCGCGCAGCGCGCCTATGAAATGAACAGTCGCGTGCTCAAGACAGCGGACGAAATGCTGGCGACGACCAGCCAGCTGCGCTGATGTCCGCGCTGCTGGGCCTGTTGCTGCGCGTGGTGGTGCCTGCCGAGGACGTGCCGGTGGCGGTGGTCCAGCAGCCGGTCGCGCGCGGCGAACGGATCGAGATGGGCGACCTCTCGATCGAAACCCGCCCCGAGGCGAGCGCGCGGGGCGCGCTGCGCCCGGAAGACGCCGTGGGCATGGACGCGTCGCGCGCCCTGACACCCGGCACCCTGCTCCGCCGCGGCGACGTGATGAAGCCGCAGCTGGTCAAGCGCGGCGAGCCGGTGACGGCCAGGATCGTCTCCGGCGGTATGGTCATCACCGCCGCCGGCCGCGCGCTCGGCAGCGGCGCCCAGGGCGATCCGGTGCGGATCGTCGTCACTGCCACCAACCGCACCCTCGACGGATTTGTCGACGGATCGGGAACGGTGCGGATCTCCACTCCCTGAGGGATAGGTACATGCGTAAGGTCATTCTCGCGCTGGCGCTCACCGCCACGCTCTCGGGCTGCGGTGCAGTCGGTCGACTCAAATCCGTGGGCAAGGCGCCCAAGCTGACGACGATGGATCCGGTCGACGCGCCGGACGTCGAGCCGTCGCTCGCGTCGCCGCTCGATCGTTCCAACCGCGTGCGTCCCGAGCAGCCGGCCAATGCGCCGACCGCTTCGCTGTTCCGCACCGGCGCCGGCGCCTTCTTCCGCGACCAGCGCGCGGGGCGGGTGGGCGACATCCTGACGATCAAGATCGCCATCGCCGACAAGGCCGATATCGGCAATAATACCTCGCGGACCCGCGGCGGCACCGAGACCAGCGGCATTTCCAGCCTGCTGGGCCTGCAGACGCCGATCAAGAAGCTGACCGGCACCGATCCGTCCAAGCTGGTCGATACCAATTCGGGTTCCAAATATTCGGGTGGCGGCACCACGGTGCGATCGGAGACGATCAACATGACGATGGCCGCGATCGTCACCCAGGTGCTGCCCAACGGCAATCTCATGATCCGCGGCCGCCAGGAGGTGCGGGTGAACTTCGAGATGCGCGAGCTCATCGTCACCGGCATCATCCGGCCCGAGGACATCGCCCGCGACAACTCGATCCAGCATAGCCAGATCGCCGAAGCGCGCGTCATCTATGGCGGCAAGGGCCAGCTGACCGACGCGCAGCAGGCGCGCTGGGGCCAGCAGATCTACGACGCGCTGTTCCCGTTCTGACGCCTAGAACCAGGCCAAGGTACAAGAAAGGGCCCGCCGGAAAACCCGGCGGGCCCTTTTCGCATTTACCGGATGTTTAGCTTAATCATCCGGTAACCATCAAAATTTTCACGAGAATTTTGGTCAGTTCGATTTTCTTCCCACAATGGACGTGCAGGGCATTCACGCCCGGTCGCGGGTCGGCGGTTCCGACCCGGGTCGCAGAAGCGGCTCTACTTCCAAGAAGGAAATCATCATGGCTTTTTCGGTTAACACCAACGTCGGCGCGATGGCGGCTCTCCAGAGCCTGAACGCGACCAACAAGGACCTGGCCACCACGCAGAGCCGCATCAACACCGGCCTGTCGGTGTCCTCGACCAAGGACGACTCGGCTTCGTACACCATCGCGCAGGGCCTCCGTGGCGACCTGGGCGGCCTGAAGGCGGTTTCTTCGTCGCTCAGCCGCGCCAAGAGCGTGACGGACGTCGCCGTTGCCGGCGCCGAGCAGATCTCCGACATCGTCAACCAGATGCAGGCGAAGGCCCGCCAGGCTGCCGACAGTGGTATCGACACCTCGACTCGCGACGCCCTGAACAAGGACTTCACCGCGCTTCGTGACCAGATCACCACCATCGTCAACGCGTCGGACTTCAACGGCACGAACCTCCTGAAGGCTTCGGGCGGCACCGTGACCGCACTGCAGTCGCTGCAGGACTCGAACACGAGCACCACGGCTTGGAACCCGGACTCGCTCAGCGTGGCGAACCAGGGTCTCGACCTCGGCGGCTCGACGGTCACCGTCGCTTCGACCGGCCAGATCAACACCCAGGCTGCTGCGCAGACGATGGTGGACACGCTGGAAACCACGAAGAGCAACCTGAAGACCACGCTCAGCACGCTCGGCGCCGCTTCGCGCAAGATCGATGCTCAGCAGACCTTCACCAGCAAGCTGTCGGACGTGATCGACGGCGGCATCGGCAACCTCGTCGACGCCGATCTGGCGAAGGAATCGGCTCGACTGCAGGCTCTGCAGGTCAAGCAGCAGCTCGGTGTTCAGGCTCTGTCGATCGCCAACCAGGCGCCGCAGACGATCACTTCGCTGTTCCGCTAATAGCCCTAGGCCCCAACCCTGGGGGGCCGAAGGCTTGCGGGGGCCGGGATGGTACGCCATCCCGGCCCTCTTTTTTTGCCCGCGTTCATCGCGGGTAATATGGTTTCCGCTTCTATAATGATGGGAAACTGGGAGATCGGCGTTGTTTCCGAGGATTCGCGAAATCACCGATGCCTTTGGCGGACGCCTGCGCGTCAGCGTCGAAGAGCATCCCTCGGGCGCGCTGATCGTCGTCGAACGGCCCGATCTGGGCGGACGGCCGCGGATCCTGCTCGATGGCTACGGCGTCGACGTACTCGCCGGCTATATCATGTCGGCGCGGCTCTCGGTGCCGCAGGGGCTGCCCGACGAGCATGTCGACGGCACGTTCGCGACGCGCTTCCGGCTCGAGCTTGACCCCACCGCCGCGCTGGTGCTGAGCCAGGAGGGCGCCGCCGGCCTCGAGATCGCCGCACCCTTCTGGGACCGGCTCTATGCCGAACTCTGCATCGTCGCCGCCCATGCGCGCGAGCTGACCCGCCGCGCCGAGGCCCGCATCCACTGAGCAACGCCGGTCATGGGCCCGCTGCGGCGGGATGATTCCGCATGTCCACCGGACCTCGTCCTCTCCGCGACGGCGGGGGCAGTGGCGCTGAAATCTTGCTTCTTGGTTCTTGCCCCGGGCGTGCAGGCGAGTGGATTCCCTTCCTGGCGGGAAGGACGATGGTTTTTTGCCGCGCTGCCGACCTTCCACCGTCTAGGCGCTTGCCCCCGGCTGCGTGGGGGTGCGCCCGCCATTGCTCCGCGCAAGGAGCGCCGCGAGCAGGATCCAGGAGCGTCACGGCACGAGCAGGGCGCTGCGTGCGCCTGCCGGAGCCTGGAGGTCCGCAGCGCAGCGGCGGAAGGATCGTGCGATGGGGTTAGGGCAAGAGCGCGCGGTTCGAGAGCGTGGCAGCGCCGGGACCCTGCCGTCGGTCGTGCCGGCAATGGCGGACGCGGATGCGGCGGGGCCGGGACGCGGTCCCTCAAAATGCGAGCGGCAGGCCAGTTGGGGGGAACTGGCCTGCCGCTATGCCGAGCGGGGGGGCTCGGCAAATATGGAAGCGCGAGGATCGTGAGGGGATCGGAACGTCCTCGCTGCTTCTGATTTCGTTATATCGCAGAATCGGTTGGGAGAGAAACGAATCCGGCACTAATCAGCTACAGGATTTGTACTTAAGCCTCTCTCCTTAGGTGATGCTACGGAGAGTGGAAGTTACTTTGCAATCTTCAAGATCATGTTGGTGGGGTATTGGGCGCCATTTATGGATACTACCGGCGATCCATTGAGCATCTGGACGTCGTCCACCTTGCCCATGGCCGTGGCGGTGGTGCTGATCTTGGCGCCGGCAGCGGTCGTGCCCGAAAGCGTCAGCTGATACAGTCCGTCGGTATATTTGGTGCCGCTCTTGGTGCTGCCGTCCCAGCTGAACTGGCCAGAGGTGCCTTTTACGTCGAGATCGAAGGTTTCGATCGTCTTGCCCTTGGCATCGGTGATCGTTGCCTTGAGCTTGTCGATCGCGTTGGTCGAATCCCACTGCCACTGCGCCGGGGCGGTGGTGCTGAGGCCGGCCTTGTCCGAGTTCAGCTGCACCGGTTGGCCGATCATCGACGAACTCGTCGTCAGCGACGTCATGTTGAGGCTGGACAGGATGGTATTCAGCGTCTTGTTCTGGGTGATCGACTGCTCGACCTGCGAATATTGGACCAGCTGTTGCGTGTATTGCGAGCTGTCCATCGGATTGGTCGGGTCCTGGTTCTGCAGCTGCGTGGTCAGCAGCTTGAGGAACAGGTTGTAGTCCGCCGTCAGCTTGGTGGACGATTCGGTCGTGGCGGATTGCCCCGTACCCGCGGTGGCCGAAGAGACGAGAGTCATGGCGCTACTCCTGAGCGTTAGGCGATGAGGTCGACCTGGCCGTCGCCGCGGATCGGGCGATAGGCCGCGGTCTGGGCGTCGGGTTCGTCGTGGAACTGCTGGTTGCCGCCGCGCGACTGCTGCTGCGAGGCCTGCTGGCCGTTGCCGCCGCTGTTGCCCGCGCCGCCGTCACGGCTTTCGAAGCGGAAGCTGCTGGCGTCGCTGCGGATGCCGGCCTGATCGAGCGCACGGCCGAGATCGGGGGCTTCCTGGCGGAGCAGCTCGAGCGTGTGCGGGCTCTCGGCGCGCATCGTCGCCTGGACGCGGCCCTTGTCGTCGAACGCGAGGGTGACTTCGACTCGGCCGAGCTCGGCCGGATTCATGCGAACGCGCAGCATGTCCTCGCCGGCATCGACCTTGCGGGCAATCTCGACGCCGAGGCTGCGGCCCAGTTCGCCGGCGCGCGCGTTGAGCACGGGCTCGGTCGCCGGGGTGGCGGGCGCTGCGTTCGCTGCCGGGGCGACATGCCCCGAGGTGGTGGGGAAGGGCACGGCGCTGGTGCCGCCATGGCGCGTATCGGCGGCGGCAAGCTGCTGGCCGAAATTCTGCTGGCCATGGTCGCCGGCGCTGCTGCCATCGGTACCGCCGCCGCCATGGGGGCGGGCCGCTACCGCGTCGGCGAGCTTGTCGTTGGTGGTCTGCGCGGGCGCGGCATCGTTGCCGGTGATGGCGTCCGCCTTGGCATAGCGCGGGCCGGTGACGGCGCCGGTCTTGCTCTGGGCGGCGGGTTGCTGCGCGGCGGCGGGCTGGGCGGTCGGCTGTTGCTGCTGGGCGACGGGCACGGCGATCGGCTGGACGACCACCGGCGTGGCCGCTTCCGGCGCGGGCAGCGGGGCGCTGGCGGGATCGAGGCCGTTCTTGTCGCCGCCGACACCGCGTCCGGGCTTGGCGACCTTCTCCGCCACCGCCGGACGTGCGGGCTCGGCGTACTCGGTCGGCTTGGGTGCGGCGGCTTCGAGCAGTGCGGCGAGCGGGTCGGTGGTCTCGGGCTGTGCCTCGCCAGCGGTCGGCTTGGCAGCCACCGGCGTTGCCGGTTCCGCGGAAGCATCATCGGTCTTGCCGCGCGCATCCGCGAGCGCCTTGGCGATGGCATCGGCGAGCGGGTTGCCGCCGGTTGCCACCGGCGGGGTGACGGTGCCCGGCGCGGCGGTGGCGAGCAGCTGGGTCATGCCCACCTGCGGCTTGTCGCCCGGCAGCGCGTTCGCATCGGGGGTCGCCGGCAGCAGTGGTGCGCCGGTCTGCGCGCCGAGCAGTCCGGTCGCGCCGCCGCCGGCGAAGACGAGCCCCTGCGCACCCCACCCGGTCGGCCCGCCTAGACCGCCCAGCAATCCGGCAAAGCCGATGCCGGCGGCCGCATTCGCAGCGCCCTCCTGGGGAACGAGGGCGGCGAAGGGGGAGCCGATGTTCGTGACGTTCATGCAGTCGCCTCTTGCACGGCCGACAAGAGGCCGTTCCAAACCATTATAGGACGATCGTCGGAACGATCGTTGCGGGTCAGCCAATTACGCCGAGCGCACGGATGCGCGCGCGGGCATGAATCTCGTTCTGCGATAGCACCACCGTCGCCGGGCGGACGCGCTCGATGATCGAGCGGACGAACGGCCGGATCGACGGGCTGGTCAGCAGGCAGGGAATCTCGCCGTCCTGCGCCAGCCGGTCATAGGTCTCGCGCACCGCGCCGATGAACTGCTGGAGCGCGGAAGGGGCCATCGCCAGCTGGCGGTCGTCGCCGGCGCCGAGGATGCTGTCGGCGAAGGCCTGGTCCCAGTCGGCCGAGAGCGTCACCACCGGGATCGCGTCGCCGCGCGCCTGCGAAGCGCTGATCTGGCGGGCGAGGCGGCTGCGGACATGCTCGGTGATCGTGGTCAGATTGCTGGTCAGCGGCGCGGACTCCGCAATGCCCTCCAGGATCGTCGGGATGTCGCGGATTGAGATCTGCTCGGCGAGCAGGTTCTGCAGGATGCGCTGGACGCTCGACACCGAGACCTTCGACGGGATGATGTCCGCCACCAGCTTTTCCGATTCCTTGTGGACTTCGGTCAGCAGCTTCTGCGTCTCGGTATAGGACAGCAGATCGGCGATGTTTTCCTTCACCAGCTCGGTCAGGTGCGTGGCGATGATCGTGCCGCAATCGACTACGGTGAGGCCACGGAAGCCGGCTTCGTCGCGCAGCTCGCGATCGATCCAGAGGGCGGGCAGGCCGAACACCGGTTCCTTGGTGACTTCGCCCGGCAGCCCGACCGAGCCGCCGCCCGGATTGATCAGCAGCAGCTTCTCCAGCCGGATGTCGCCGCGGGCCGCCTCGGTCTCCTTGATCGAGATGACATATTCGTTGGGCTTGAGGCCCATATTGTCGATGATCCGTACCGACGGCAGCACGAAGCCGTATTCGGTCGCCATCTGGCGGCGCAGCGCGCGGACCTGGTCGTCGAGCCGCGGCTCGCGGGTATCGTCGTTGATCATCGGCAGCAGCGCATAGCCGATCTCGATGCGGACGGCGTCGATCGCCAGCGTCTCGGAGATCGGCTGCTCGACCGCCTGCGACTGCGCGACTTCCTGCGCCGCCTGGATGCGCTCGCGGGCGGCCTTGGCGGTGGAGCGGCGCGACATCTCCCAGGCGACCCAGCCCGACAGCGCCGAGAAGGCGGCGAAGGGGATGAAGGGCAGGCCGGGCATCAGCGCCAGCGCACCCATCAGGAACGCCACCATGCCGAACGCCTTGGGGTACCGGCCGAGCTGGTCGCCCAGCGCCGCGCCGGTCTTGCCGGCGACGCCGCCCTTGGAGACGAGCAGGCCCGCCGCGGTCGACACGATCAGTGCCGGGATCTGGCTGACCAGGCCGTCGCCGGCGGTGAGCACGGTATAGGTGCGGAACGCCTCGCCGATCGGCACGCCGTGCTCGATCACGCCGATGCCGAGGCCCACGACGATGTTGATCGCGGTGATCAGCAGGCCGGCGACGGCATCGCCCTTCACAAACTTGGAGGCGCCGTCCATCGCGCCGTAGAAGCCGCTTTCGGCCTCCACTTCGGCGCGGCGGGCCTTGGCCTGCTCCTCGTTGATCATGCCGGCGGAGAGGTCGGCGTCGATCGCCATCTGCTTGCCAGGCATCGAGTCGAGGCTGAAGCGCGCAGCGACTTCGGCGATACGGCCGGCGCCCTTGGTGATGACGACGAAGTTGATCACCACCAGGATCATGAAGATGGTGAGACCGATGATGGTCTCGCCGCCCATCAGGAACTCGCCAAAGGCGCCGATCACGCCGCCGGCGGCATCGGGCCCTTCGTGGCCGTGGCCGAGGATCAGGCGGGTGGAGGCAAGATTGAGGCCCAGCCGCAGCATCGTCGCTATCAGCAGGATCGTCGGGAAGGCACTGAGCTCCAGCGGCTTCTCGATGAACAGCGCCGTCATCAGGATCATCACCGAGACGGTGATCGACAGGGCAAGCCCCATGTCGAGCATCCAGCCCGGCATCGGCAGGATCAGCATCGCGATGATCGCGATCACGCCGCCCGCCAGCGCCATGTCGCGGTTGGCGCCGATGCGGTCGAGGAATTTCAGGACGGCGGGAGGCATGGGCTGCTACCGGAAACTGGAGGTCAGGGCGCGGGCGAGACGGCGATGCCGGCGTCGATGAAGCTGCGCAGCTTGTTGCGCATCGTCCGCACCGAAATGCCGAGGATGTTCGAGGCCGAGGTGCGGTTGCCGTGGCAGCGTTCGAGCGTCTGCAGGATCAGTTCGCGCTCCACCTCTTCGACCGTGCGGCCGACCAAGCTGTTGATGTCCAAGGGATTGGTCTCTGTGTTGAGTTCGGCGAGCGGCGTGCCGTCGGCGCGCACCAGGTCGCCCGGCATGATCGCGGCGCCTCGGCCGAGCAGGATGGCGCGGTGCACGGTCTCGTCCAGCTCGCGGATGTTGCCCGGCCAGACATAGCGCTGGAGCAGCGCCAGCGCCTCGTCGGTGAAGGCGCGCGGCGGCAGCCCGTCGACTTCGGCGTGGCGCTTGGCGAAATAGCGGGCGAGGGCGATGATGTCCTCGCCGCGAGCGCGCAAGGGCGGCACCTCGACGCGCACCAGCCCCAGCCGCACCAGCAGGTCGGCGCGGAACGTGCCGCTTTCGACCAGCGCGTCGAGGTTGAGGCTCGAGGTCGCGATCAGCCGGCCGTGGAACGGAATGGTCTCATGCCCCGCCAGCCGGCGGAACTGCTGCTTCTGCAGCACGTCGTGCAGCTTGGCCTGGAGCGCGGGCGAGAGCATGCCGACTTCGCGGAGCAGCACCGTGCCGTGCCCGGCCTTTTCGAGCCGGCCGATGCGGCGGGCGACCGCGCCCGGGAAGGCGCCGGCCTCATGGCCGAACAGTTCGGATTCGATCACGTCGGGCGCGACCCCCGCGCACTCGGCGACGAGCATCGGCTGCGGACGGCCGGAGGCATCGTGCACCGCACGCGCCATCATTTCCTTGCCGCTGCCCTTTTCGCCGGTGATCAGCACCGGGGCGGCGCTGGGCGCCACGCCGGCGGCGAGCGAGAGGGCGCGGGCGAGCGCTGGGTGGCCGCCGATCCAGGCCGGGGCCTTGCGCTCGACCACCGAGGCGATGGCGGCGGCGATCAGCTCGCGCTGCGGGGGAAGGGGGACGTAATCGCGCGCACCGGCGCGGATCGCCGCCACCGCGCGCTCGGCGGGGGCGTCGATGCCGCAGGCCAGCACGGCGATGGTGAAGCGCTCGGCGCGGATGCTCGCCATGAAGGCGGTGATGTCCGCCTCGACGTCGATCATCACCAGATCGGCACCTCCCTGGCGCAGCTCGACCAGCCCTTCGCCGGGCGTGTCGGCCATCGCCACTTCGGCGCCGGCGCTGCGGGCGAGCTCGGCGGCGAGACGGAACTCGCTGCCGGGCGCGCCGATCAGAAGCATGCGGATCGCGCTGTTCATCAGCGGTCGGGCCGAACGATTTCGGTGAGCGTCACGCCCAGCGCGTTGTCGATCAGGACGACTTCGCCACGCGCGATGAGCCGGTCATTGACGAAGATGTCGACCGGTTCGCCGACGCGGCGATCCAGCTCGAGCACGGTGCCCGCGCTGAGCGCGAGCAGATCGCCGATCGGCATCCGCGCGCGGCCGAGCACCGCCTGCACCTTCACCGGCACGTCGTGCACCGCCTCCAGGCCGCCGCTGGCGCCATTGCCCTCGGGCATGCTGCCCGGCAGTTCGAAATCCTGGAAATCGGGGGCGGGGGCGGGCTGGGGCTCGCTGCCGTCCGACGGGATGATGTCGTGGGGATCGATCGTCATCTGCTAAAATCCTATGCGTTCATCCACTGGCGGATCACCGAGGCCGCCTCGGGGGGGCTGGCCGCGATGGCCGATCCGATCCGCTTGAGGGCGGAGAGCTTGATCCGCCCATCCACCTGGGCGAGGGCGATTTCCTGATCGAGCAGCGCCGTCTCGCTGACCTGCATCTGCTCGAGCTGCTGGAGCGCGTCGGGGTCGCCGTCCGCGGCGCGGGCGGTGAGCAGGCGCATCTCTTCGGACTGCTGCTGCGCCTCCAGCTGAGTCATTTCCGGCTCGATCGGCAGCGGCTCGGGCTTGGGCTTGAGCATGCGCAGGGCGAGCAGGCCGACACCGGCGATCAGCGCGAGCTGCAGGAAGGTCCAGATCCGGTCCATCGGCAGCTTGGAGAAGATGCTCTCCTTGGCATCGTCCACCGGCACGGCCGAGAAGGGCATGCTCTCGACGACGACGCTGTCGCCGCGCTGGGTATCGATGCCGACGGCATTTTCTACCAGGCGCTGCAGGCGCTGGACCTGGTCGGCCGGCAGGCCCTTCGGGCCGCCATCGACCATCACCGCGACGGTGAGGCGGGTCACCTTGCCCGGCGAGCGCAGCGTGACCGTGCGGGTCGAGCTGTTCGAATAGGTGGTGTCTTCCGATGTCTGGTTGCTGGCCGACTGGCGCGAGCTGCCCGGGGCGGCTGGATTGGCCTTGGCGTCGGGCATCTGGTTGGCGACCGAGGCGGTCTGCGGACCGGCATCGGTCTCGCGGTTCTGGTCACCGGTCTCGACGCTCACCTGGCGGGCGACGACCTGCTTGTCCGGATCGTAGACGTTTGATTCCTCGCGCGTCTGGTCGCGGTCGATCTGGGCCGACACCTCGGCGCGGACCTTGCCCTCGCCGACGATGGGCTGGAGCAGCGCTTCGATCTCGTCGCGCAGCTTGCCTTCGACGGCCTGCTGGCGCTCATCGGCATCGCCAGCGGCGGCAGTGTCCGGATCGCCCGCGCGGGCGAGCAGCGCGCCGGTCTGGTCGACGACCGAGACGGCGTCGGGCGAAAGCTCGGGGACCGAGGAGGAGACGAGGTAGCGGATCGCCGCGACCTGCTCCGAACCGATATGGCCCTTGGTCTTGACGGTGACGGCGGCGGTCGCCTTGCGGCTCTCGTTGGCGAACATCGCCCGCTCGGGCATCACGATATGGACGCGCGCGGCGGTGACGCTCTGGATCGTCTGGATCGACTTGGCGAGCTCGCCTTCCACGGCGCGCGTCTCGTTCATCTTGGCGCGGCTGGCGGAGACGCCGAAGGGCTGCTCCTCGTCGAGCACCTCATAGCCGATCTTGCCGCCCAGCTTCTCGCTGGCCATGCTCATGCGCAGTTCGGCCAGTTTGTCCTCGGGCGCCATGATCGCCGTGCCGTCGGCGGAGAGCGTGTAGGGCACGTTCTGCGACTTCAGCTTCTCGGTGATCGTCGAGGCCGCGGCGGGATCGAGATCGGTATAGAGATAGCCCATGTTCGACTTGGAGCTGCTCATCGCCACGAACGTCAGCGCGGCGAGCAGGGCGAAGGCCACGCCCCCCATCATCGCGAGCCGCTTGGTGCCGAGTTGCGCCACCAGATTCTTGATCGCTTCCAAAGCCGCCCCATGCAGTAGCTACGGGGCGCGGAATGCCCCTTGTTAATGGTCTTATAGGAAGGGGGCGGAACGGCAGTTTCTGCCGGGTGGGAATTTTTTGCCTAGCAGTCGTTCGACTTACGCGAACCTACGGAAGCATGGTTGCGCGCGCCTGCGGCTGCGGCCAAGGGCGTCGCCAACGGATGGAGACGACATGCGGGTGAACAGGCGGCACTTCGCGGCAGGGCTGGCGACGCTGGTGCTCGGTGCGCCGTGCGCCCGGGCGGCAGACGGCGAAGGCGGGGCCGTGAGCCTGACCTATGACGATGGGCTGCCCTCGCATCTCGACGTGGCCGCGCCCGCGCTGGAGCGGCGGGGCTTGCACGGCACTTTCTACGTCACCTGGGACAATATCGTCGACCGGGTGCGCGATTGGGAGAAGATGCCGGCGCGCGGCCACGAGCTCGGCGCGCATACCATGCACCACCCGTGCAACATCGGCCCGCTTGGTCCGGAGCCCTTTGCCGACAAGGAGTTCCGCCCGCTGGAGGCGTGGCTGGACAAGGTGGCGGGGGCGGCGCGGCCGCACGACTTCGCCTATCCGTGCGACGTCACCGATCTCGGCCCCGGCAGCGCGAATATCGAGCGGGCGCGCTACGAGGCGCTGCTCAAGCGGCTGGGCATGATCAGCGCGCGCAACAGCGAGGGGCCGCCCAACCCGGCGACCTGGGTACGGCGGCATCCCTATCGGCTGCAGGCGCTGGCGGTCGGCTATGACGCCCAGCCGCTCGACGTGTTCAACTATCTGCAGCGCGCGCGGCACGAGCGGCGCTGGGCGATCCTGGTGTTCCACCAGGTCGGCGCAGGCCCCGAGAGCGACGGCGCGGTGACCGCCGCGCAGCACGAGGCGCTGCTCGACATGGTGCTGGCCGCCGGGCTTGCGGTGCGCACCGTCGGTGAACAGATGCGGCGTCTCACTTCGGGCTGATTGCGCCGGGGAGGGGGCCGCCGCTTGGGCGACCCAGGCCAGGTCAGGCCTTGACGTTCAGCTCGTCGAGCGCGCGCGGCTCGTGCATCGGGCAGCCGTTGAAGCGGCCGCGATAGTCTGCCGAGAATTTGTAGGGCTCCTGGCGCGCGCGGTTCACCCCGCCGAGCGGCTGGTGCGCGGCAAGGCCGTGCCAAGGCGCGAAGGACAGCCGGTCCTCGATCTTCTCGCTCTCGCCGTACACCCAGCCGGCCTGCGGTTCCACCCGCAGCGTCGCGACGGTGCGATACGGGCTCTCGTCCTCGTCCCATGCGACCGAGGCATCCTCGACCGGCATCTTCTCGAGGTCGGTGCACAGCTGCACGCGCAGTTCCCAGGTGCCGCCCTGCTCGGCGAGCAGTTCGTTCACCGCCTCGCGCATCGCGTCGGGGCGGCCGGTGGCGTTGATCGTCGCGTCGGCGAAGTCCTGGATGCCCGAGACCGGCACCAGCTGGAACTTGGCGATATGGTCGCCATAGCGATAGGGCGTCTGGCTGTAATAGGTGGCGCCCAGCGGGTGCACGGGCCTGGCGCCGCCCAGGCTGCTGAGCAGCGCGGACTTGCCGCCGACCGCCTCGATCGTCGCCTCGAAGCTGCGCAGCACGGCGGAGAGCAGCTTCTTCGCGCCTTCCGCCTTATCGGTGGTGCCGGCGAGCAGCCTGAGATTGCCGAGGAATTTCTTGGCGTCGGGCGCGGCGAAGGCGGGCGCGTTGACCATCACGAAGTCCTGCGTCGTGTCGCCCTCGCTGCCCGGCAGCCGTTCGCCCTCGACGCCGAGCACCTTGAGCGCGACGCCGCGGGGCAGGCGGATCGAATCGTCGAGAATGTCGCCTGCATTGGTGGAGAAACGCAGGATCGCTTCATGGCTGCCCGGCGTCGCGAACATGCCCTGGGCGAGTTCGAGCGGCAGCTCGTCGGCAATCGTGAAGGTGCCGCGCGCGAGGCCGTGGCCCTTGGCATGCACCGAGCGGACGGCGTGTTGGTAATCCTCGGACGTCGTGTCGAGGATCTTCTGGAACTGTTCCTTGAGCCCGGCGACGGTGTCGGCCTCGTCGGGCTGCGGCTGTTCGACGGACGGCGAGAAACGGACGGGCTGCGGCATCGCTGATTTCCTTCGAAGGTTCGAAGGAGCTCAACCGTCCGCCCGTTTTGCCGTTCCGTCGGCAGTGCTCAGTGGAGCAGCAGGCTTTCCAGCTCGGCGGTGATCGCTTCGCGGCGCGCTTGCGCGTTGAGCGCGAGGCCGCCTTCGTCCCAGTTGATCAGCGCATCGCCCATTGCCAGCGTCGCGTCTGGCGCGACGGTGAGGCTCAGCTTGCGGCGATCCTTGGACTGGCGATCGGCGATCTTGGCCTCGATGTCGTCGACCAGATCGGGGTGGACGCGCACCTGCAACTCGGTGCCGCGCGCCACCTGGCCGAGTACGCGACCGATCGCCGCGTCGATTGCATCGCCGGGCGCGCGCTCGATTGCGCGCGCGGCGATATGGTCGGCGGCGGCGAGCGCGACTTCGGTGGCTTCGCTCGTCACTCGCTCGGTGATTTCGGTGAACTGGGCGTCGATCACCTCGATGCCGGCGTGCAGCGCGTCGACCGCGCTGAGCAGCGCCACTTCGCGCTCGGCCCGCGCCTGGGCGAGCCCGGCCTCGAAGCCCTCGGCCCGCGCGCGATCGATCACCGCCTGCTGATCGGCCTTGAGCAGCGCGAGTTCGGCGCGCAGCGCAGCGAGTTCGATCAGCGCGTCCTCGTTGACCAGCTTCTTGTCCGGCACGGGCGCCGAAAACACGCGGTCGAAGGCGAAACGTTCGACATGGATGCTCATGCTGCCATGCTCCTCAGATAATCATCGCGTCGTCGGACTTGGGATCGACCAGCAGGATCTCGCCGCGATCGGCAAGGTCCTTGGCCAGGCGGACGAGGCTCGACTGGGCTTCTTCGCAATCGCGGGCACGCACCGGGCCCATGCCCGCCATGTCCTCGCGCATCAGCTTGGCGGCGCGCTCGGTCATCGCGTTGAAGAACATCGTCTTCAGCTGGTCCGGAGCGCCCTTCAGCGCCAGCGCCATCTCGCGCTTGTCGGCATTGCGGACGATCGATGCGATCGCCGGCGGCAGCAGGTTGGCGAGATCCTCGAAGGTGAACATCAGCGCGCGGATGCGCTCGGCGCTTTCCGGCGCCTTCGCGTCGAGCGCGGTGAGCATCGCTTCCTCGGTCGAGCGATCGAGCGAGTTGAACAGCTCGGCCATGCTCTCGTGCGGATCGCGCTTCTGCGATCGGGAGAGGTTGGTCATGAACTCGGTCTTGAGCGTCTGCTCGACCTGGTTGATGACCTCCTTCTGCACCGTGTCCATCCGCAGCATGCGCATGATCACGTCGACCGCGAAGTCGCGCGGAAGCTCGGCGAGAACGCGCGCGGCGTGGTCGGGGCGCAGCTTGGAGAGGATGACCGCGACGGTCTGCGGATATTCCTGCTTGAGCGCGCCGGCCAGCACGGTTTCGGAGACGTTGGACAGCTTGTCCCACATCGTCCGGCCGGAAGGACCACGGATATCCTCCATGATCTCCTTGACCTTGTCGTTCGGCAGGATGCCGGCGAGCAGACGCTCGGTCGTCTCATAGCTGCCGTGGAGCGAGGCCATGCTCGCGACTTCACCGGTGAACTGCACGAGCAGATATTCGACGACGACGCTGGGAATGCGCCCCAGGCTGGAGATGGTGGAGGAAAGTTCCTTGATCTCGTCGGTGGAGAGCTGGTCCCAGATGGGCGCGCCATGTTCCTTGCCGAGCGCGAGCATCAGCGCGGCCGCGCGCTGCGGCCCCGAGAATTTCTTCAGTTCGGGCGGTTCGCCCACCGTGGCGACAGAAGCCATGCTCATCCCTGCAGAAAATGGTCCGCGCGCACCCGCAAGGCCGCGCTCTCCTCTATTATAGAAGTAAATGGGGAAGGGACGGATCGGATCATGGTTAATTTAGCCGCAAATCTAATCGGACTGAGCGTGCTGACCGGGCAGGATGCATTTTCGGCCGTGGGGGCGCTGCCGACCTTCGAGAGCAAGGCGGTGAAGATCGCCAAGGCGCAATTCACCACCGCCGTCACCGCCCCGCCCTGGAAGGACAAGGACGGCAACGCCACCTCGTCGCAGCTGACCTCGATCCTCGCCTCCCGCACCCTGGTCCAGCCGGCGACCAGCGACAGCAGCGGCAATCTGCTGCCCGACGACGTGAAGACCACCTTCACCGCCTTCAAGGCGCTGGACAAGCTGCGCGTGCTTGCCGAAGGCGCCGCCGACAAGACGACGTCGGATGCGCAGCGCGCGCAATATCAGAAGGCCTTCGCCAAAGGCATGGCCGATCTGCAGAACTATCTGGCTTCATCGCCGTCGGACAAGGTCAAGCTCGCGTTCGGCAAGGCGACCTCCACGGTCAAGACCAGCGAACTCGCCGCCACCGACCTGTACGAGACCAATGGCAAGCCGCTGGTAAAGAAGGCATCGGATCCGTTGCCCGGGCTTACCGGCAACGAACAGTTCATCATCGGCATCAAGCGCGGCACCCAGTCGCAGAGCTTCACCGTCGACCTGTCGACCGGCCCCCAGCCGCCGACGATCAACTCGGTCGCGGAGGCGCTCAACGCCCAGATCAAGTCGGCGCTCGTCTACAAGGACGACGGCACCGTGCTGACCGACAGCAAGGGCGAGCCGGTCAGCAAGTGGAACGCGCGGTTCCAGCCGGAGCTGACCAGCGACGGCATGTGGCGTCTGAACCTCGAGACGCCCGATGGCATCGAGCAGGTCAGCCTCGACCAGGTGGGCGCCAAGGATTCGCTGGTCGTCACCACCGGCCAGACGCCCCTCGATTCGCCGACTGCCACCCAGGTGTTCCGCCTCAACGATCCCGCCGGTGACAACACCAAGGTGACGATGGGTACGATCGAGGCGCTGGATCGCCAGGGCACCGCGCAAAACGTCGCCGCGGGCAAGACGACCAGCGTCACCAAGGCGGTCGAGGACGCCGACGGCAAGGTAAAGCTCGAGACCACCAAGACCAGCGACGTCTATGCCAGCACCACGGCGGCGGCGAGCGTCACCGACGCGCAGGGCTTTACCTACGTGGTCGGCACCACCAAGGGCGATCTGGGCGCGAACCTCTCCACCGGCAATGACAATCTGTTCCTCACCAAGATGGACAGTGCGGGCAAGGTGGTGTGGCAGCGCAATCTGGGTGCCACCGGCGCGGCGACCGGCGCATCGGTGTCGCTGGGGCAGGACGGCAGCGTGGTCGTCGCCGGCACGGTGACGGGCAGCTTCAACGGCATCACCGCTGACGGCGACATGGCGGTGGCGAAATATGCCGCCAATGGCGACGAGCAATTTTCCACCCTGGTCGTCTCCAAGGATGCCGATACCGCCCGCGCGGTGACCGTCGGTGCCGACGGCTCCGTCTTCGTCGCCGGCCGCGTCTCCAACAAGGATGGCGGCGACGCGATGGTGGTGCGCATCAATGCCGCCGGCAAGATCGCCGAACGCCGCGTTATCGATACCGGCGGCAGCGACACGATCACCAGCCTGGCAACCGACAAGGACGGCAATCTGCTCGCCCTCGTCTCGAGCCAGGGCGTGGCCAGCGTGGTGAAGATGCAGGCGGATTCGCTGTCGAACACGCTGGGCAGCATCAGCCTCGGCACGGCCGACGCGCGTGCGCTGGCGGTGGCGGCCGACGGCAGCATCGCCGTTGGCGGCGCCACCAGCACCGCGATCGCCGGCACCCAGGCCAATGCGCTCACCGGTGGCCGCGACGGCTTCGTCACCCGCATCGATGCCGCGCTCTCCACGGCTTCGACCAGCTATGTCGGCACCGGCGAGGACGATCAGATCGACAGCGTCGCCTTCATGGGCGGCAAGATCTATGCGGGCGGCCGCACGACCGGCAACCTCGGCGCAGCGCGGCGGGGGCCGGTCGACGGTTTCGTCACCCAGATCGACGCCGCGACCGGCACGGTCGGCACGACCACGCAGTTCGGCCAGATCCAGACGCGGACCGAGCCGGTGCGCGTCGCCGCCGATACGGGCGGCGCCAATGCGCTGTCGGCGCTTGGCTTCGGCCGCGGCGTGCTCAATCCGACGGTTTCCGACCGGGTCACCACCCAGACGACGCTGCGCGAAGGGGACTATTTCTCGATCAAGGCGGACAATCTCGCCGTGCGCCGCGTGACGATCGAGAAGGGGGACACGCTGAAGTCCATCGCCGAGCGCATGCAGGGCATGATCGGCGCCTCGAAGGGGACCGTGACCGCCACCACGATCGACGGCGTGCAGTCACTGCGTATCTCGATGAAGCAGGGCCATGAGATGGAACTGCTTGCAGGCAGCGCCGATGCGGATGCGCTCTCGAAGCTCGGGCTGGAGCCGCAGCGCATTGCCAACGCGGCCGCGGTGGTGGGTACGGCGCCGAAGGTGAAGCCGGGCGGAGCCTATGGTCTGGAACTCAGCGAGGCGCTGAGCCTGGCCTCGATCGACAATGCCAAGGCCGCGCTCGGCAAGATCAAAGATGCGATCTCGATGACCCAGACCGCCTATCGTTCTCTATATTGGGATGACGGCAAGGCGACCATCGTCGACAGCACCGGCACGACCAAGTCGGGCAAGAAGGGGGCTTCGACGGCGGTGGAGCAGGCCCAGCTGAAAAATTACCAGGCGGCGCTGTCGCGGCTGCAGTCCGGCTCGAGCACCACCAGCCTGTTGGGATTCTGAACCATGTCCGAAATGCCCACCATCTTCTCCGCCATCCAGATGCGGATGCAGAATCTGTCGCAGCGCCAGCAGGTGATCGCGCAGAATCTCGCGAACAGCGAAACGCCCGGCTACAAGTCGCGCGACGTGTCCGAGCCCAATTTCGGTGATCTGCTGCAGGGCGCCGGCGGCATCAGTGTCGCCAAGCCGCGGGTCGAGCTGACCGGCACGATGAAGAATCTGGGCGCGGTGCAGCCGATGGGCAGCGGCCTCGTGTTCGACAAGGACGTGACCGAGACCAAGCCCGACGGCAACAACGTCACGCTGGAAGACCAGCTGCTCAAGATGGGCAAGGTGCAGGCCGATTTCAGTGCGATGACCAACATCTATCGCAAGCAGATGGTGCTGCTGAAGACCGCGCTGGGCAAGGCTGGCGGCTGAACTGGCAGCTGCCTTTATGGCCGACAAAAAGGGCCGCGAGCGGGTGCTCGCGGCCCTTTTCGTTGTTCCCGCCGTGGCGTGCGATCAGGCGATCGCGACGCGCGCGGTGCGGCGGCGACGCAGCGTGCCACCCGCCATGCCGAAGCCGGCGATCATCAGGCCCCACGCAGCCGGTTCGGGAACCGGTGCGAAGTCCAGCTGCGCGCTGTAGCCATAGTCCTTGGTCTTGGTGTTCTGCATCACGACGGTGAGCAGCTGCGGCGTGTTCGACGGGGTCACCGCGAACGTATAGACGTCGCCCTTGGTGAGGCCGGTCAGCGTCACGCCGCCGAACGACAGGCTCACCAGATCGAGATAGAAGGACGAGACGCTGACGTGCAGCTCGCCCGGTGCGTTCAGCGTGAGCGCGAAGGACTGGGTCGCGGTCGTCTTCTTGGCGACCTTGACGTTGTTCCAGCCACCGCCGGAGCCGTCGAAGCTGCAAACCGCAGCAGCGGAGTCGACGCACACGACCGTCGTCGCCTGCGCAGTGTCCGCCATGGTAAGAGCGCCAGCCGCCGAGGCAGCCGCGATCAGAGTCTTGAGCTTGTTCATCCACACCTCCCTAAAGCATGCACAGCCGCTGGGAGCTGCCCGATGCTTCAGGCAGGAAACCCTCTTCTTCCCATACGCGCTGTCCCTTTATTTATAAACAAACGCGCGGAATTTGCCACTCCATAGTTAAGTGCAAATAAACCAATAAAAAATCACGTTTAAACAAAATGTTATGGTGTTCTATTGACGTGTTGCGGTGCGCGTGAGAGCGGAAAATGATACAGAAACATTCCGCGGCGCAGCGTGGACGGCCGGCCGTGCACCGAATCAAAAATACCTCACAAGCGTGCATTTACAGAGATCGGTGCGGGCGCATCCATGCCGTAAAGCCCACCGCAAGCACTGTATGTCGTGCTACGGCTTCCGGTGAGGCGCTGTGCCTCCGAGGCAATGGCGGCCATCATCTCGGCAGACAACTCGATCTGTCGCGACAGTATCCGTGAGTTGACGATCGACGCGTCGCGCAGCGCGCGGCTCGCATCCGACAATTGTTCGCGTGCTTCCGGCTCCAGCGTCTCCAGCCAGTCTTCCGGATTCTCGCGCTTCAGCCGCGCGACTTCCGCCTCGATGCGGCCGGCGAGCCGCAACTTGGCATCGGCGATCTCGCCGAGTTCGCGGATGTAGGGCGTGCGCGCCAAACGTTCGCTCTCTTCCTCCATCAAGGCGGTGAGGGAAAGCATCGCATCGACGAGTTGCGTGATCATTTCTGTCCTTGCTGAAGCTTGAGGATCTGGTCGAGGACGGCCGGCGCGAGGCCGATTCCGCCGCGGCGCGCCATGGCGGCGCCGAGCTTCTCGGCGAGGACGCCGCGGAAGATCTCTTCGCCGTTGCCACCGCTAAACTGTTCGTCTTGTTGAACACTTTGCATCATGAGCTGGGTCATCTGACCCAGAAACACGCTTTCGAATTCCTGCGCGGTCTTGGCGTTCTTCGCGTCCACCTTGGGCAGCGGCTTGGCGGGCGTGGTCGCCCCGGCAAGGGCTGGCTGGGGCAGGGGAGTCGTGTCGTTCATCACTGCACCTCGATTTCGGCCTGGAGCGCGCCGGCCGTCTTGATCGCCTGGAGGATGGTGATCAGGTCGCGCGGCGAGACACCCAGCGTGTTGAGCCCGCTCACCAGCGCCTTGAGCGAGGAGCCGTTGATCACGGCCAGGCTGGCGCCGTTGCCGTCGTTCACCTGTACCTGGGTGCGTGGCACCACCGTCGTCTGGCCCTGCGCGAAGGGACCGGGCTGCGAGACCTGCGGGGTTTCGGTGACCGAGATGGTCAGGCCGCCCTGTGCGATCGCGACCGGCGTGATCCGCACGTCGCTGTTCATCACCACCGTGCCCGAGGCTTCATTGATCACCACCTTGGCCGGCTGGTCGACCTTCACCTCGATGTCGCCGACCTGGGTGACGAGATCGATCACCGATCCGGCGAACTGACCGGTCGGGCGCAGCTCGACCGTCGCCGGATCGAGCATCTGCGCGGCGCCGGGATAGCGGCCGTTGATCGCGCGGGCGATGCGGTCGGCGGTGGAGAAATCGGGGTTCTTCAGCGCGAGCTTGAGGCTGTTGGCGGATCGCAACTGATAGGGCACCTCGCGCTCGACGATCGCGCCGCCGGCGATTCGCGCCGACGTGGTCACGCCGCGGCTGACATTGGCGGCTGCGCCCTGCGCCTTGAAGCCGGAAACCGCCACCGGACCCTGCGCCACGGCATAGATCTCGCCGTCGAGCGCGCGCAGCGACGAGGCGATCAGCGTGCCGCCCTGCAGGCTGGTCGCGTCGCCGAGCGCGGAGACCTGCACGTCGATCCGCGAACCGCTGCGTGAGAAGGGCGGCATCGTCGCGGTGATCGAGACGGCGGCGACATTCTGCGTGCGCATCTGCGTGCCGCGAATGTTAACGCCCATCCGCTCGAGCATCGACTGCATCGATTCCTCGGTGAAGGGGGCGTTGCGGATGCGATCGCCGGTGCCGGCGAGGCCGACCACGAGGCCATAGCCAACCAGCTGGTTTTCGCGGACATTCTCGACGTCGACGATGTCCTTGATCCGGGTCTGGGCCATCGCCTGGGGCGCGCCGAAACAGGCCAGCGCGAGCGCCAGGAACGATGCGGAGAGACGATACATAAACCTCTCGGGCCAAGTGGAAAATTAACGCTACTCGTCTTATAGGAAGAGGAGAGCCAAGGCGGCTCGCGAGGACCTGATTTCGTGCGTATCGACAGCCTGTCACCGATGATGGCGCGCAACCTGCTGGCGGCATTGCCCAAGTCCGTGCCCGGCCTGGCGAGCCGCCTCGACGAACAGGTTGCCGCCGCGCCGCATCCGCAGCCCGTGCCGGGCACGGTGCCGGCGACCAGCGTGCAGATGCTGGTGGCGATCGCCGCCAACAATCCGATCGCCGAACGCCGCCGCAAGCAGGCGCGCGACGTCGAGCGCGGCATCGATGCGCTCGATCGGCTGCACAAGGAACTGGTTGCGGGCACGCCGAACGTCGCACGGCTGCGCGAGATTGTGCAATGGTCCGAGACGGTGCCGACGCCGGCCGAGCCCGAACTGGCCGCACTGATGCGCGACATCGACGTGCGCGTGCGCGTCGAATTGGCGAAGCTCGACATCCAGGTCTGATCGCCGCGTCCTCGGGAAGCAGGGCACGGCCCGCCCGTGCGGCAGGGCCCGACAGCCGGCTCAGCGTGACCCGCTCAGCGCGGGGGCTGTGCCGCGTTCAGCCAGGCAGAGAGCTCGGCATAGGGAATCATCTCGATGAAGGCGACGCCGGCGGAGTCGTCTTCGGCCCAGCGCACGGTGCAGCTGCGCGGGCTCAGGCCCGGCACCACCAGCGTCATGACGCGATCGAGATCGGGCTGGTTGGACAGGCGCACGCGCGCGCCGCTCTGCGAGATATTCTCCATTACGACGTTGTGCGACACGCCGTTGCAGACGAGCCGGGCGTTGCCGGCGATCGCGAAGCGCGGTGCACGGGGCACGGCGCGGCGCAGGCGCGCGGCGGGCGAACTGCCCTTGGCCGCGGCGAGGACGTCCTCGACGTCGATCGCCTCGTGGAACTGCACGCCGGCGCGCCCCTCGCTGACCCACATGATCTGGCCTTCGAGCACCGGCCCGCCGCGCAGCTCGACGACGATCCGATCGCCTTCGCGCAAGGGAAAGGGGGTTTCCAGCATCATGCCGCTGGCGGAGATGTTGCGAACGCGGCAAAGCTGTTCGCCGGCGCCGGTGCAGATCAGCTTGCCCACCATCAGCGTCGTCACCGTGCGCGGGGCACGCGCGGCCCAGGGGCCGGGATCGCTGGCGTTGTGGTCAAACTGATGTTCGGCTGCGCCCACGGCGTCTTTCTCCCCGTTCGACTGCGAACCGGCAGTCCCTATGCATATTATAGGATGAACGGACGTTCAGCTTGGCTTCGGTAGTCGTACGAATGTCGCGTACGACTATCAGGCGGGGTTTGCGTTGGTCACCGCGATCTTGCGGACAACCTTGGCGCCGAAGGCTTCGGTGGCCGAGGCGTCGACCAGCTTGCGGAAGCCTTCCAGGTCCGGCAGCATCCCGTCCGGGCCCGCCGCCATCGGGGTACGATAGGTACGCATGTTGATGGCGTGAAGCAGCAGCGGCATGCGCTGGGTGACGAAATCGGCCTTGGCCTCGTCGACCTCCAGCTGCACTTCCATCGCGGCATAGCCGGCGAGATGGCCGTCGGCGAAGACGAGCGGCACCAGCACCTTGCCGGTGGGCACGAACTTGGCCGGCACTTCCTTCTCCTCGGCCTTGGCCACCTGCTTGGGCGCGCCGATGCCGAGCATCTTCACCATCGCATAGGCGGTACCGCCGCCGGCGGCGAGGCCGGCGAGCAGCGCGACGATGAGGAACAGCAGTTTCTTCACGATGCGCCCTTCAGAACTTGAAGCTGGAGTCGCTCGGCAGCGCCGAGGTCTGGCCCTTGAGGACGATGCTGATGCGGCGGTTCTCGGCGCGGTTGGGCTGGTCCGGATAGACCGGCTGGGTGGCGCCCATCGCCACCACTTCGGCGAAGCGATCGGGCGTCACGCCGCCGGCGATCAGCGCCGAGCGGGCGGCAAGCGCGCGCTCGCCGGAAAGCTGCCAGTTGGCGTCGCTCTGTCCGCCGGCGCCGTCGGTATGGCCCTCGATCGCGATTTGCGCGCCGACCGTGGCGATCTTCTTCGCCAGCTTGGTCAGCAGCGTGCGCGCATAGGGATTGAGCTCGGCCGTGTTCGACTTGAACATCGGCTGCTGATCGGTGTCCATCAGCGTGATGCGCAGGCCCTGGCGGTCCTGCTGGACATCGACATTCTTCTTGCCCTGTGACTGCGGCGTCGCTTCCAGCGCCACCATCAGTTCGGAGGCCATGACGCGCATCGTCGCGGGCACGTCGGCGGTGCCGCCGCGCGCGGAGCCGGCGGTGGTCACCTCGAAGGTGGGCTGGCCCTTGGCGGCGCTGGGATCGGCTTCGGAACGGCGGGTCGGGCCGCCGGCGCCGGGCGCGGAATTGCTCACCGGCGTGGAGGGGCCGCTATCCGCGATGGTGGGCGAGAAATATTTGGCGAGGCCCTTCAGCCGGTCCTTGTCCGGGTTGGCGAGCAGCCATAGCAGCATGAAGAATGCCATCATCGCGGTGACGAAGTCGGCATAGGCCACCTTCCACGCGCCGCCGTGATGGCCGCCCGCGACCTTCTTGACCTTCTTGACGATGATCGGCCGAACGTCCCCCCCGCGGGCCATGTTACTGCCCCTTCAACGCGTTGCGCAGGCGTTCCTGGACGGCGCCGAGGCGGACATGGCTGATCGCCGAGAGCGAATCCTCGCCGCCCGCGATCCGGTCCAGCAGGTTCACGCACTCATCGGCGTGCTGGATCAGATAATCGAACGCCTGGAGCTGCTCGAGATAATTGGCCGCGAAATGCTCGTCGCAGACGAGCACCTCGGCCAGGCCTTCCAGCTTCTTGCTGATTTCGCGGATCTCGCCCGCCATCACGCTGTGCAGCACGCCCGCAAAGGGGTCGTAGCCGGGCAGGACTTGCGGGTTCGACGGTTCCGACATGGGCAGGCACGACATCAGAAAAGCTCCAATTCTCCGTCGGGGGCGGCAACAGGCAGGGGGGCGACCGGACGTTCCTGGACACGCTCCGCCACCTTGGTGCAGCGGCTCTTGCCCTCGTGCGGCAGGAACTCGACCTTGCGGGCGAGCGTGCCGCCGAGATCGCAATGCGCGATCGAAATGCCTTCAGTCTCCATGAACCGGCGGGCAAAGGCACCGTTGGAGGCGCCGATGTTCCCCAGGCCCGAAATTATGTTGGCGCCACCATAAAGATGGGCCTGCAGCCGCTGGCGCGAGGCGCCCTTGGCCATCATGCTGTTGATCAGCAGTTCCATCGCATGCACGCCGTAGCGCGCCATGTCCGACCCCGAGACCTTGTGGTCCGCGCCCGGCTCGCCGAGCAGGAAGTGGTTCATCCCTCCGACCTTGGCGACCGGGTCGTAGAGGCATGCGGCCACGCAGCTCCCGAGCAGGGTCGAAATCATGACATGGGGCTCCGCGATCACCGCGTTCTCGCCCTGTACGATGGAAACTCTGCGCATATCAGGTCAGCTCGCCGAAGACGCGTTCGATCTTTTCCTTCAGCGCCGCCGGCGCGAAAGGCTTGACGACATAGTTGTTCACGCCCAGCGCCGCCGCCTTCTGCACGACCTCGCGGTCGGACGAGCCGGTGAGCATGATGAACACGGTCTTGCCGATCACCGGATCGGCGCGAACCGCCTCCAGGAACTGCAGCCCGTCCATCTCGGGCATGTTGTAGTCGGAGATCACCAGGTGGACACGGTCGCTCTTGATCGCCGAAAGCGCCTCGGGGGCACTGGCCTTGTCGCGAACGTCCTTGAACCCCAGGTCCTGCAGCGCACGACGGATCATCGCCCGCATACTGGTCTGATCATCAACGACCATCACCTTGATTTGTGATGCAGCGGGCATTGTTATGCGCTCCCAACCTTAACCGTTTCTCGACAAGCTTTCAGGATGGCCTCCGGCATCGCCGACAGGCCGACCTCCTTCTCCACCGCACCCGCTTCCTTGGCGGCGCGGGGCATGCCCCACACCACGCAGGTTTCCTTGGTCTGGCCAAGCGTGCGGGCACCGGCCCGACGCATTTCCAGCAGGCCCTGCGCACCGTCACTGCCCATCCCCGTGAGGATAACGCCGACGGCACCGGCGCCCAGTTTGGAGACCGAGCGGAACAGCACGTCCACCGAGGGACGATGGCCGGTGACCGGATTGCCGGCGATCAGCTTGATCCGGCCATTGGCACCGCCCTGCAGTTCCATGTGTCGTTCGCCTCCAGGTGCAATATAGACGGTTCCCGGGGTCACCTGGGCACCATCCGTAGCTTCCACTACGTTGACCCGGCACTCGGCGTTCAGGCGCTGCGCGAAGCTGCGCGTGAAGGTCGCCGGCATGTGCTGCACGATCAGGATCGGCGGCGAATCTTCCGGCAGTGCCGGCAGCAGCGAGAACAGCGCTTCCACGCCGCCCGTCGACGAGCCGATCGCAATCAGCTGGGCCGCGACACCGCCGCCACCGGCCGAGGCGACGCTCGGCTGCGCCGGCAGGCGCTGCGGGCCGGCGCGGGCGACCGAGCGCGCGGCGCTCTTCACCTTCTCGCACAGCAGGCCGGCGTCGCGCTCGATGTCGTCGGGCGAGCCGCTCGGCTTGGTCACATAGTCGACCGCGCCGAGGCGCAGTGCCTCGATCGTCACTTCCGCACCGCGGGCGGTGAGGGTGGAGCACATCACCACCGGCATCGGCCGGAGGCGCATGATGCGCTCAAGGAACGACAGGCCGTCCATCCCCGGCATCTCGACGTCGAGCGTCAGCACGTCCGGGTTGAGCGCCTTGATCATGTCGCGGGCCGCGAACGGCTCCGGCGCCATGCCGACCACTTCGATGTCGGGATCGGCCGACAGCATCCGCTTCAGCGTCGCGCGCATCGATGCGCTGTCGTCGACGATGAGCGTGCGGACTGGTTTCATGCCCATTACTCCGGCTTCTGGTAAATAGTGTGCCCGCACGAGCGCATCTTGCTCGCGGCCGGGCCGATCAGCCGTTCCGAATGACCGATATACAGGAAGCTCCCCCGTGCGAGCTGCTCGACAAAGCGATGCTCCAGCTCTTCCTTCGCGGGATCTCCGAAATAGATCATGACGTTACGGCAGAAAATCACATCATAGGCGGCCTTGAGTGGCCACGGTTCGAACAGGTTCAATACTTTCGCGGTGACCATCTGCCGGGCTTCCTCGGCCATCACGAAGCCGCCTTGCGTCGGCTTCATCCAGGTCGAGCGATACGGCTCGGGCACCCCCGCCGCGACATTCTCCGCATAGACCCCGCGCTGCACCGACTCGACCACATGGGGGGCGATATCGGTGGCGAGCAGCCGGACGTCGGCGTTGCGCAACCACGAGGCGCTGCTGCGGCTGGGCCCCAGCAGGCACATCGCGATCGTATAGACCTCCTCGCCCGACGAGCAGCCCGCCGACCAGATCCGGATCGGACCCTGTTTCCGCTGGAGCGTGGGGATCACGGTCTCGCGGAAATGGTCGAAGTGATGCGGCTCGCGGAAGAAGTGCGTGTGGTTGGTGGTCAGCGCCACTACCATCGCGCTGCGTTCCTCCGCATCGCTGTGCACCAGGTCGACATAGTCACAGAAGCGGTTCAGGCCGAACTTGCGCAGCCGGCGCGCGAGGCGCGACTGCACGAGGGTGGTCTTCGCCTCGCTCAGCGAAATGCGGGCATCGTCGTACATGATCGCGGCGATGGCCTGGAAATCGCGCGGCGTGAGCTCCGCGTTCTGGCCTGGTGCCATCGCGTTACCGGCGCCGGCGGACGCCGCGGCGGCGCCCCCGGCGGGGCTCATGCTGCGAGATCCAGGTGCTTGGTCAGGCTCAGCGCATTGAGATCGAGCAGCAGGACCATGCTGCCATTCTCGTCGCGCGTCCCGTCCTTGGCGCGGGTGGCGATGCGGACGAGCCCTGCGATCACGCTTTCCTCCAGCGTGGTCTCGACCGCCGGTGCCGGCTGGATCTCGCCCACGTTGATGCCCACGATGTCGTTGACTTCGTCGACCAGGAAGCCCGCCTGCTTGCCCATGATGTTCACGACCAGGATGCACGAGCGCGCATGCAGCTGGCTCGGCTCCCAGCCCAGGCGCTCGGCCAGGCCGACCACCGGGATCACGTTGCCGCGCAGGTTGGTCACGCCCTTGATGAAGCTGGGCACGTTGGGAAGCGGCGTCGGCTCGTCCCATTCGCGGATTTCGATGAGCGCGCTCATGTCGATCCCGAAGATCTGCTTGGCCAGCGAGAAGGTTACGATCTTGCGATCATTGGCGGTGTCGGGGGTGCTCATGCTGCCAGTCCTTTGGGCGTGAAACGGGTAGGCGAGGAAACCAGCGCCTCGATGTCGAGGATGAGAGCGATCGAGCCGTCGCCCAGGATGGTGGCGCCACCCAGGCCGCGGATCGGATGCAGGTTCTGATCCAGGCTCTTGATCACCACTTCGCGGCGGTCATCGATGGTATCGACGACGAGACCGACCTTGCCCGAGCTTTCGCTCTCGACGATCACCACCAGCGAGTCCTCGATGGCGCGGTCGTCGTTCAGGCCGAAGATCTCGGTCGCACGCTTCACCGGCAGATACTCGCCGCGCATGTCGATCACTTCGTGGTCGGGCGCGGTGCGCTTCACTTGGCCGGGCTCGGGCTGGATCGTCTCCAGCACGTGCGTCAGCGGCAGGACGAAGCGCTGGCCGGCGAGCCGCACGATCATGCCGTCCAGAATGGCCAGCGTGAGCGGCAGGATCATCGTGAAGGTCGTGCCTTCGCCCGGCACCGAGTGGATCTCGACGCGGCCGCCCAGGGCTTCCACGTTCGAACGCACCACGTCCATGCCGACGCCGCGCCCCGAGATGTTCGAGATCTTCTCCGCGGTGGAGAAGCCCGGCGCGCAGATCAGCTGGTCGATTTCCTCGTTCGTCAGCACCGCATCGGCGCTGATGATGCCCTTTTCGACCGCCTTGGCGCGGACGCGTTCGCGGTTGATGCCGCGGCCGTTGTCCGCGACGCGCACGAAGATCCGGGCGCCCTTCTGCTCGGCCGACAGCTTGATCGTGCCGGCGGGGTCCTTGCCAGCCGCGATCCGCTCCTCGGCGCTTTCGAGCCCATGGTCCGCGGCGTTGCGGATCATGTGGGTCAGCGGATCGCCGATCTTCTCGATCACGCCCTTGTCGACTTCGGTCGTTTCACCGATCGTCTCGAGGTTGATCTGCTTGCCGGTTTCCACCGAAAGATCGCGGAGCATGCGCGGCACGCGGCTGAAGGCCTGCCGGATCGGCTGGGCGCGCAGCGACATGACGTTGTCCTGGATCTGCCGGGTGAGGCGGGCCAGTTCGGGCAGTTCGACGCGCTGGCGATCGGCCGGCGAGAGCCGGTCGGCCAGGATCAAGTTGCGGATCACCAGCTCGCCGACCAGATTGAGCAGCAGGTCGAGCTTGACGAGGTCGACGCGAATGGTCTGCGCGGCTTCGTTGACCGGCTTGGCCGGACCGCCGCCGCCAGCACCGGCACCACCGCCGCCAGGGCCACCGGGCGTGCCGCCACCGCCGGCCGGCGGGGCTGCCGCCGCGGCGGGGGCAAGGGCTGCTTCGGGAGCCGCGGCCACCGGTGCAGGCGCCGGAGCGGGCACGGGCTCGGGAGCCGGCGCCGCCGGGGCAGGGCCCAGATCCATGAAGTCGTCGACCGTGGCCGTCACCGGCACGAACGGGATCTCGTCGCCGTCCATCTCGGTTTCGCCCGCGCCCTCGGGCAGGACCACGTCTTCGCTGTCGCGCTTGATCTCGATCACCGAATCCGGCGCCACGAAATCGAAGCAGTCGGAGAGGTCGCTTTCCGGCAGCTCGGCCGGTGCCTGCATCACCCAGGTGACGTAGCTGTCTTCCGGATCGATCTCGCGCAGCGCCGGCAGCGTGCTGAGGTCGACCGACACGACACGCGCGCCCAGGCCCTCCAGCTCGCGCACCGTCAGCAGCGGCTCGCCGGCATTCGCCAGCGCAGCGCGCGACGGCTTGAAGCGCACGGTCCAGCCGCCAGACTCGTCCGGGCCGTCCAGATCGTCGAGCGACACGCCCACCGGGCGGAAGCCGAACTCGTCTTCCTCTTCCTCCATCGCCGGCGCGGGCGCCGGGGCGGCGGGGGCGGGGGCTGCCGCGGCAGGCGCGGCCGCAGCCGGTGCGTCGCCCTCCGGCACGCCCTTGTTGGCGAGCACCTGTTCGAGCGCGCTCAGCGCGGCCCCGTCGTTCGGCCGGGACGCATTGCCCTTGGCCGCCTCGACATGGTCCGACAGCACGTCGAACGAGCTCAGCATCACCCGGATCACGCCGGGCGTGGGGACGATCTTCCCGGCACGCACTTCGTCGAGCACGTTCTCGAACTTGTGCGCGAAGGCGGTCAGGTCCGAATGGCCGAAGGCGCCAGCGCCACCCTTGATCGAGTGGATCGCGCGGAACACGCCGGCAATGGTTTCGCCGGACAGATCGCCCGACTGCATCGCCGACAGCCCTTCTTCAGCCGTCGTGAGGCCTTCAGTGCACTCTTCGAAGAAGATTGCCTGGATATCGTCGAATTCGTCGCTCACGGGCAGACGCGGCGGATCGCCGCTCCCAGCTTGGTAGCCTCGAAGGGCTTGGTGATCCAGCCGGTGGCACCGGCGGAGCGGGCGCGCTGCTTCTTCTCGTCCGAGAATTCGGTCGAGAGCACCAGGATCGGCACGCCCTTGAACTCGGGAACCTGGCGCACGGCCTCGATCAGCTCGAACCCGTCCATCTTCGGCATGTTGATGTCGGTGATGAGCAGGTCGGGCTTGACCTCGTGCATGCGCTCCAGGCCATGCTGCCCGTCGTTCGCGCTCTCGATGCGAAAGCCCTGCGAGGTCAGCGACGTCTTGAGCAGCATGCGCATGCTCGCGGAGTCATCGACGGTAAGGATCAGCTTGGTCACAGAAGTTCTCCGGTATCAATGCCGACCGCCGCTGCGAGCTGGCAACGGTTCACACGATCGGTGAAGGCAGTGCTGGGGTTGAGGATGGTGAAGGCCTTGCCGAGCTTGTCGGCTTCGGCCTTGGCCGCGACGAGCAGCTGCAGCACCGCCTGGCCGACGCTCTCGACCTGCGAGGCATCGATCTCGACCGGGCCGTCGCCGTCGACCGCCTGGATGAGGCGGGTTTGAAGATCCGCGGCCGTCACGGTCGTACCGTGCGCGGGGAGCGCAAGCGCGTTGTCCGCGCCGGCCTCAAGCGGTGGCAGGGGAAAGTCCATTTTTGGCCTCGTCGAGAGCGGTTTCGAGTTGCTGGAAGCTCGGCGCATACGCGGAGGGCGTCATGCGACGGGCGATTTCGATCGCGACCTGCACCGGCTGGTTCTGGGCATAGGCAACGATGGCGGTCTTCACGATGGTGAAGGGCTGGGAGTCGGCTTCGATCGTCTCGAGCAGCTTGCCGGCAAGCGGCGCCACCACGCAGTAGGACAGAAGCACGCCGAGGAAGGTACCGACGAGCGCGCCGCCGATCATCGCACCCAGGATCTCGGTCGGCTGGTCGATCGAGCCCATGGTCTTGATGACGCCGAGCACCGCCGCGACGATGCCGATGGCGGGCAGGCCGTCGGCCATCAGCTGCAGCGAGTGCTGCGGATGGGTTTCCTCGTGGTGATGCTTCTCGATGTCCGCTTCCATCGCGGATTCCAGCTGGTGCGGATCCTCGAAATTGACGGTCATCATCCGCAGATAGTCGCAGAGGAACTCGATCAGGTGATGGTCCTTGAGCAGCCGCGGATAGGGCTTGAAGAGATCGCTCTCCTCCGGCTTGTCCAGGTGCGGCTCAATGCCCGTCGCGCCGCTCTTCTTGAACAGCGTCAGCAGGGTGAACATCAGCGTCAGCAGGTCGGTATAGTCGCTGGCCTTCCAGCGCCCACCCTTGAACGCGCGCATGATGCCGGCACCGGCCTTCTTCACCGTCGGCATCGAGTTGCCGACGATGAAGGCGCCGATCGCGGCACCGCCGATCGCCATCATCTCGTGCGGCAGCGCGTGCATGATGATCTCGAACTTGCCGCCCGAGATCATGAAGCTCCCGAACACGCAGACGAGAATGATGACGAAACCAACGGCGTTCAGCATGACGGGCCCAAAATCTTTCCCTGGATCTTTCCAGAATTATAGGACGGTTTCCGGGGGTACCGGTCGCTTCGGGGATAATGCTTAGGTGCGGGTTCACCGCACGCCGGGTGCATGCACCGGCGATGGTTGCCGAACCGTTTCCACGGGCGCGATTTCGCGGTTCGCGATGGGGCGGAACACCAGTGCAAGCATCATCGGCCGGTCGTCCGCGCGGGGTGGCGGGGGGACCATCATGAAGCCGAACTCGTCGGCACAGTGGAACAGGTTCGGCGCGACCTGCTGGATGCCCTCCAGCGAGGGCGCGGCTTCGATTTCGTCGAGCCCGGGGCGCTGCATGTCCGAGAGGAAGCGCTCCACCGGCATGAACACCGCGCTTTCCACCTGCACCCAGTCGAACAGCTGGCCGAACTGCACGCCCACCGAGAAGCGGCAGTCGCCGATCGGGATCGGCGCCAGATAATAGCCGTTGTGCGTGGGCGTGGCGGTGACGTTACCGGTCGAGACGTTGGTCCCGTCCGCCACGATCACCGGCACCGAGATCGTGCTGTCGACGAAATCGGCATATTTGAGCGGCAGCCCGAAGCGCTTCTGGGCGAGCAGGGCGAGCTTCACCGGCAGGCCTTCGCCATGCAGCTCGGCGGGCAGGTACATCCGCTCGGAGCCCTTCATGTAGAACAGGCCGCGCTGGTGCAGGCCATGCCGGGCGATGGCGGGATCGAACAGCGCGACGGTGTCGCTCACGCCTTCGTTGATGTCGTGCTCGAATTCGGCGAGCACCGCCAGTTCGTGCGCCATCGGCAGGTACATCAGCCGGCCGAGCACGGCGGCGGCGGCATGGCGCCACAGCGGCATCTCGTCGATCGCGGTGCCGCGCAGCCGGGCCGCGGCCTGCTCGCGCTCGAAGCGCAGCGTGCCTTCTTGAATGCGCTCGCGGGTCGCGCTCTGGCGGCCCTTGATGCTGTTCGCGGCCCGGATCGGGGTGCCGTCCGCCTGGAAGTCGACGGTGGAGCCCTGCGCCGCGGTGCAGATCTGCTCGAGGACCGCGACGTTGGTGGCGATCGCCTCCAGCGTGTGGCAATCGTAATCGTCTTCGCCGATCAGGCCCTTCTTGTCGCAGCCGGTGCGGAACTGCTCGCGCAGCAGCAGGTAACGACCGGCGACGTGCACCTGGAAGCGATCGCGCAGCAGCCCGTCGACCTCGTTCTGGACCGAGCCGTTATAGCCGAGGTCGACGAGCATCAGCGTATCGCCCGGCGCGGGATCGACCGCGCTGCGGACATGCGCGATCAACCGGTCCGCGAAACCCTGTCCGGCCTTGATGATCTGCTTCACCCGCTGGGGCTTGCGGATTTCGGCGACGAATGCCGGGATGCGGCCGCGATCCTCGGGCAGGTTTTTCAGCAGTGCCCGCGTCTCGTGCTGCGGGAGCAGCAGCTGCTGCGCGATTTTCCGCACATCGCTGCCGATGTCGAATTGCACATAGCGTTCGATCGCCTCCGGCGTGGTGAGCGACGAGGCGATGGCGGTGAAACGACTGATTTCAACCGCATGCGCCGGGCTGTCCGGCTGCGCCACCTGGTGGACGCGCATCGGCAGCAGGCCGTCGCGCATCATGAACAGCCAGTGGACGGTGCCGCCGCGCTCGGCCTGCAGCGCTGCCGCCTCCTGCTGGAGCCAGCGTTCATAGGCATGAAACACCGGGCCCATCACCGAGAAGCCGAGCGACTCGGCCGGATCCTCGATCCGCGGCTCGCCGACGGCGAGCGCAGCGCGATGCGGCTGTTGCGCGGCGATCGTGCCGGACAGTAGCGGGTGCAGCATTGCGCTGATCGAGGACTCCTGGCGCAGCCGCTGCTCGGTTGCCTCGGCGAACTGCTTGAGGTGCAGCGTCTGCACGCCGTACGGAGCCACCCCGGCGATGTCCGCGACCGGATTGTCCCCGATGTGCAGGATCGTTTCCGGCCGAACTTTCAGCGCCTTGAGCACATCGGCATAGAGGCCGTCCGTCTTGGATTTGTGATAGGTGGACGAGCAGAAGATCCGCTCGATCATGTTTGCGACCTCGGCGCCGGCGGCGCGCGCGATCAGTTCGCGCAGCTGCTTCTGGTCGAGATAGGTGTCGGAGACGATGATCACGCCGATGCCCCGGCGCTTGGCCTCGCGGATCAGCGCGACGGTGGGCTGGAACGCGAAGCAGTGCCGCGCCTCGGCGTCTAGCTCGTGCGCGACTGCGGCGGCGATCTCCGCCTTGCGCGCGTTCGGATACATCTCGCGATAGATCTGCTCGATCGACACTTCCTTGTGGCGATGCTGCATCATCACCGCCGTCCTCGCGCGCGTTTCCGCCCATTGCCGCTGGAGCACGGTCATGCCCGGCAGCGCGCCGAAGATGTCGACCGGCGCGTGGCTGTCGCGCCAGAGCAGCGTATCGAAGCAGTCGAGCGAGAGCAGCTTGACGTTCGCGCGCCCGTCGAGCGCGGACGGCAAGGCATGCGGAAGGATGAAGTCGGTCACGGCACTGTCCCTGGAAAGCGCCCGCACCGAGGGGACGCAGGAATCTTATAGGAAGGGGACGGACCAACCCGGCAAAATCTTCCTACAATGGCGGCAGGAGCAAAGGAGCGACAATGACGATCAATGCTTATCAGGCTGCCCGGAGCCGGGCCGAGACGCCGCGTGCTGCGGAACTGCGGCTGATGCGCGAGATCACGGGGGAAATGCTGACGGCGCACGAGGCCGGTCTGAAGGGCGCGCTGCTGATGCCGTCGCTGTACCGCAACCGCGAGATGTGGACCGCGTTCATGACCGACTGCGGCGCCCGCGGGAACACCCTGCCGGTGGAGCTGCGCGCGAAGATCATCTCGCTCGGCCTGTGGGTCGACCGCTTTACCAGCGACGTGGTCGCCGGGCGCGAGTCGATCATAGAGCTGATCCAGGTGAACCGCACGATCATGGAAGGCCTGGGCTTCCAGGATCGCGCGCCGGTGCCGCAGGCGACCGCCGCCGCCGCCTGAGCCGTCGTCGCAGCAGGGACCAGAAAAGCCCCGGGATGATCTCCGGGGCTTTTTCGTATCTGGCGGGGGCTGGCGATGCCCATCGCCCATTCGGAAATGCGGGGCAGCGCGTGCACGGCGTCGCAGCCCGACGCGGCGAGCTGATCGCCTTGCCGGCGCGCTGCACCGTGCTGCTGGCCGCCGCAGCCACCCTTTTCGGCCCCCTGTCGTGGCGGCCGCGTCGCGTATCGCACGAGGGCCAGGGATGAATGGTCCTGTTTTGGACGCATACCATTGACACGCGTTCCGACGCGGGCGACCAAATCTGCGGTAATGCGGTCACTTGCGATCACGTCCACAGGGCACGGCGTTCTACGGCGCCGACGGCAGTCTGGGCGATAGCGGCCTCACGCTTAGCGCGGGTGGTTATGCCCACCGCTTCGGGTGGGCAAGGTCGCCCCGGTTACCAGACCCGCGATCCGCGGCTGATGACCGTCGGTCTCCGCATGCGTCGGGCAGCCGCCAGCCGCCAGCCGCCTGCCGTTTCGCGTCGGGGTCGTCCATATCGAAGGCGGGCAGACGATCGCGACGAAAGGAATGGCGGGCATGACCGTCTTTTGGACCATGACCGCGGCGGCGGTGCTGCCGATGGCTGGTTCGACTCGCTCAACGATGGCCGCCGGGCCGATAACAATCCCGCATCGCTGTTCGAGCCGATCGGTCTCGCGAATCTGATGTTATTGTGTCTCCATATTGGCGCCAAGCGCTGCAACCGGCCCGGCTCGGTGGGCCCCGCGTATGGGTTCTGGCCAGCCACCGGGACCGACCTCTTCACCATCACCGCCGTGGGTCGCGATGTCTGCACCAACGTCGAAGTGCGCGTACGCCGCGCGCTATGAGTATGCTGACCTGGTGTTCAAGGTTCGAACGCCGTACGATCGGACCAAAGCGATACCTGTGGCCATCTGCGACGATCCGGAATATGGTCGGAAACAAACGCGTAACAAAGGTTGACGGCAATGGTGCTCAACGTGCTGGTGATCCTGATGGTCCGGGAGGCCAGCCTGCGCAGCCTGCTCGCCGCGCGACTGGCGCTTTCCGGTATCGATGTGGTGAGCATGGAGCAGGTGGATGCGGGACGGATCGCCCGGCTGGGCGGTGCTGCGCCGGTGCTGGTCGCCGATGCCGCGGCTACCGAGGACCATCCCGGTGGGCTCGCGGCGCTGGCGGCCGATCCCCTGTGGCATCGGCTGATCATCCTGGGCGGCGACGAAGCGGTCACGGCACCGCATCTCCACCATGTCACCGCCGAGGAGCCCGCCACCGCCATCGCTGCGCTGCTGCGCGACGGCGGCGCGGTGCATTAAGTCATCCCTTGGGGAACAGCCCCGCGGCAAAGGCGATTCGCAGCGCTTCGGACAGGCTGCGGACTTCCAGCTTCTCCATCAGATTGGCGCGGTAGATCTCCACCGTGCGCGGGCTGATGTCGAGCTCATAGGCGATGATCTTGTTCGATCGGCCTTCGATCAGCCCCTTGAGCACGTCGGTCTCACGCGGCGATAGTTTCGCGATTTTGCTCTCCGCAGTCGCCGTCCGCGCGGCGGCCTCGCCATCCTCTTCCAGCTTGGAAAAGGCCTGGTCGATCACCTTGAGCAGGAATTCGGCCTCATAGGGCTTTTCGATGAAGTCGAGCGCGCCGGCCTTCATCGCCTGCACCGCCAGGCCGACATTGCCCTGGCCGGTGAGCACGATCGGCACGAACTTGGGCGAGCGATCCAGCTTGAGCAGCACGTCGAGCCCGCTCGAGCCCGGCATGTGAAAATCGAGCAGCACCACGCCCGCATCGAGCTCGGCCTCCTGCTCCAGAAACGCATCGCCCGAGCGATAGCCGCGCACGATCAGGTCCGGACGGACCGAGAGCAGGCTGTGCAGCGAAGCGCGTACGGCATCGTCGTCGTCGACGATGTAGATCGTTCGGGTCATTATTCTTCACCTTCTTCGATACCGGGAAGCGTAAAGCGGAACGACGCGCCACCCCCCGGCGCATTTTCCGCACTCAGCATCCCCCCATGGCCTTCGATAATGCGTTTGCTGATCGAAAGTCCAATCCCCATTCCGCCTGCACCTCCCTTTGTCGTGCTGAACCGTGAAAACAGTGTTTCCAAGACATGTTCGGGGAGGCCGGGTCCGCTATCCGTCACTGTGATCGCTATCATCTGGTCGGGCAGCTTCTCGGACGTGATCGTGATCTGTCGATCATCGGGCTCGACAAGCTTTAATGCCTGCACGGCATTGCGCAACAGGTTAACGAGAACTTGCTGTACCTGGATGCGGTCGGCCAGAATGAAGCGCGCGGTGGGATCGAGATGGAAGCTCACCCGCAGGTTGAAGTGGCCGGTGCCGACCAGCACCAGCTCGACCGCGTCGCGCACCGTGCGCTCGACCGATTCCACCCGCATCTCCACTTCGCCACGGGCGACGAAGGCGCGCAGGCGGCGGATGATCTCGCCGGCGCGCTGGGTCTGTTCCGACCCCATGCGCAGCAGATCGGTGACGCGGGGCCCGCCTTCGCCGCGTTCGATCAGCATGCGCGCGGCGGCGAGGAAGTTGGCGGTGGCGCTCAGCGGCTGGTTGAGCTCGTGCGCGAGGTCGGCGGCCATCTCGCTCATCGCGCTCTGGCGGGAGACATGCGCGATCTCGTTGTTGAGCTCGCTCAGCCGCTGCTCGGTGGCGACGCGCTCGGTGAGGTCGCGGACAAAGACCGTGATCAGCAGATGGCCGTCGCTGCGCGCGGCGCCGGCGCGCATCTCGGCCGGGAAGCGGCGCCCGTCGGCGGTCTGCGCGGTGCCGACGAGCACTTCGCCGACCAGGCCTTCGCCGGTCTGGACGAAGCGGTGCAGCACTTCCTGATCGGTCTCCACCTCGTCGGCGGGGATCAGCATGGTGAAGTCGCGGCCGACGACTTCCGAGGCGCGATAGCCCCAAAGCTCCTCGGCGGCGGCGCTGAACTGCAGGATCGATCCGTCACCGGAGAGCACGATCATCGCGTCCGGCACGGTTTCCAGCACCGTCCGCAGCTGTGCCTCGCGCCGGCGCAGTGCCGCTTCGTGTTCGTCGCGCTCGGTGATGTCGAGCGCCGCGCCGACCACGCGGATCAGGTCCCCGGCGGCGTTGTAGAAGCAGCGTGCCGAGCCCTCCAGCGTGCGTTCGGTGCCTTTGCAGCCGGTCAGGCGATAGCGGAAGGAGAAGCGCTCGGCGCGTTCGGCAACGGCTTCGACCACGGTCGCGCGCAGGCTCTCCAGGTCGCTCGGCTCGATCAGTTGCTTCCAGGATTCGAAGCTGGAGAGCGAGCCCAGCGGCAATCCCAGCCGCTGTTCGGTGCCGGGCGACCAGTTGATGTGATCGCCGCCCACATCCCAGTCGAAGATGCCGAGCTCGTGCGCGGCGGTCGCCTGGGCGAGCCGCTCCTCGCTCGCCCGCAGCGCGCGCAGCGCCGAGACGCGCTCGGAAATGTCGAGGATGCTGTGGACGACGATCGCCCCGCGGGTGGGCGTGGCGGAGCGCAGCAGCCGTTCGATCACGTGCAGCTGGCTGCCGTCCTTGCGTTGCTCGATCAGTTCCTGCGCCCCGTCCGCGTCGGGCAGGGCATAGCTGCTGTTCCAGTTGGGGCATTGCGCGCGGAGCAGCATGTAGAGATTCTCGCCCAGCGCCTCCGCCTCGGTCCAGCCATAGAGCTGCTGGCAGCCGAGCGACCAGTGGATGATCCGGCCACGCGCGTCGGTCATCACCACCGTCGCACCGTCGAGCGCGAGGCTCAGCTCGGCGCGGGCGATCTGCTCCCGGCCGACGCGATTGACTGCCCAATAGGCGATCAGGCCGATTGCGAGGATGTTGAACACGCCCAGCACCAGGTGGCTGGTGATCGGCTCGCCATGGGCACCCCGCTCCAGCAGCAGCTCGATCGTGGCGGGCAGGGCGGGCAGCAGGATCGCGCCGGCTACCACCGTCTTGATCGCGACCGGGTCGGAGCGTTCGATCCGGCTGGATCGCTGCGCATCCACGCGCCAGTGCCCGAGCAGGATGGCGGCGGTCAGCGACAGCGCCATGATCGTGCCCGGCACCGAGGCCCGAAGGCTCAGGTTCACCGACGCGGGATTGTCGGACAGCATCATGCCGGTCGCCGATGCCAGCGCGAGCGCCAGCGGCGCGATCGCCACCAGCGGGGCGACCTCGCGCAGCAGTCGCCATTTGCTGCGCGAGGCGAAGGCCGCGATCGGCAGCATCAGCAGGAAGACGATGGCGTTCACGCCCGGTCGCCCGGCATGCTGCAGCCCGAGTGCGAGGACGCGGTCGGCGTAGACCAGCTGTCCCAGGTCGATCCACGGCTCCAGAACGGGTTGCAGGGTACCGATCACCCCCACCGCCATCGCCGCAAGGTAGGCGGCAATGGCGAAGCTCGGACGGCGCGTATGATCGGACAGCACGCCCAGCGCGACGAAGATGTAGCCGATCGCTGCCACCGGCCACATCGGATAGGCGCGGGGCAGGAAGCGGTGGAGGATCGGGATGTCGAGCGCCCAGCCCGCCAGCGTGGCGAGACCACACAATAACGCGATGCCGGCCAGAACAATGGCCGTGGTGACGTTCATGGACGGGGCGCTTCGGCGCGCCACGGTTCTATCTATTCTTCCAACGTGCAAACCACCTGCCCCTGCACAGGTCGAAGCCGAGGCCACGATGTGCTCAGCATCGGTTAATTTTCCACGAAAAGCCATAGGGAGATGCACGGAATTCCGTCGATTCCCGGAAGTGTTTCCAGCAGGTGCTTGCCAAAAGCCATGGGCAGGGCAATCAATTGGATGGGGACCATCACAAGAACATCAGGGAGTCACGCTTGATCCGAAGCTTCGCCATGGCGGCCGCCTGCGTCGCCCTAACCGCCTGTGGGGGAAGCGGCGGCAAGCCCGCCAGCGCCTCCTCCACCCCCGCGCAAAAGGGGCCGGGGCCGGGCAAGGGGTATAATCACGATCCCTATCCCTCCACCTATCGGCCCTATCCCGGCGTGCCGACGCTGCTGACCAACGTCACCATCCTCGACGGCGAGGGCGGCCGGATCGACAAGGGCGCGGTGCTGTTCCGCGACGGCAAGATCGTCGCGGTGGGCCAGACCCTCACGGCCGATGCCGGCGTGACGGTGATCGATGGGCAGGGCAAGTACGTCACCCCCGGCGTGATCGACATCCACAGCCATCTCGGCGACTATCCCTCGCCGGGCGTGGATGCGCTGTCCGACGGCAACGAGGCGACCTCGCCGGTCACCGCGGACGTCTGGGCCGAGCACAGCGTCTGGCCGCAGGATCCGGGCTTCAGCCGGGCGCTGGCCAATGGCGGCGTGACGACGCTGCAGATCCTGCCGGGCTCGGCCAACCTGTTCGGCGGCCGTTCGGTGGTGCTCAAGAACGTCTATGCCCGCACCATGCAGGGCATGAAGTTCCCGGGCGCGCCCTATGGCCTCAAGATGGCGTGCGGCGAGAACCCCAAGCGCGTCTATGGTAGCCGCGGCCGCGAGCCCTCCACCCGGATGGGCAACATCGCCGTCGATCGCCAGACCTGGGCCAAGGCGGTCGAGTACAAGCGCAAATGGGACAAGTACGAGAAGGACGGCGGCGAGGCGCCGGGCCGGGACATCGCGATGGACACGCTGCGCGGCGTCCTAGAAGGCGAGATCCGCGTCCAGAACCACTGCTATCGCGCCGACGAAATGGCCAACGTCATGGATATGGCCAAGGAGTTCGGCTACCATGTCTCGGCGTTCCACCATGCGGTGGAAGCCTATAAGATCGCCGATCTGCTGAAGGCCAACAATACCTGCGCCGCGGTCTGGGCCGACTGGTACGGCTTCAAGATGGAATCCTACGACGCGGTGCCGGAGAACCTTGCCATCCTCGAGAAGGAAGGCGCCTGCGGCATGATCCATTCGGACGACGCCAACGGCATCCAGCGGCTGAACCAGGAAGTCGCCAAGGCGCGCGCCTCGGCAATCCGCGGCGGCTTCGACGTGTCCGAGGCGACGGCGTGGAAGTGGCTTGCGATCAACCCGGCGATCGCGCTGGGCATCGCCGACAAGACGGGCAGCCTGAAGGCCGGCAAGATGGCGGACGTGGTGCTGTGGAACGGCAATCCGTTCAGCGTCTATACCCGGCCGGAAATGGTGTGGGTCGACGGGGCGCTGCTCTACGACGCCAAGGATCCCAAGCGCCGTCCGGTTTCCGATTTCGAGCTCGGCCAGCCGGGCGAGGGGGATGTGAAGTGAGCAAGACCCTATTTCTCGCCGCGGCGGCCTGTGTGGCGCTCGCGGCACCTGCGATGGCGCAGGACGTGGCGATCACCAACGCCAAGCTGGTGATCGGCGACGGTTCGGCCCCCGTCGAGGGCGGCACGGTGGTGGTGCGCGGCGGCAAGGTCGTCGCGGCGGGCCGCGGCGTGGCGGTGCCCGCCGGCGTGACGGTGGTCGATGCCGCCGGGCGCTATGTGACGCCGGGCATCTTCGCCGGCTTCACCCGGATGGGCATTGTCGAGGTCGACGGGGTCGGCGTGACCAACGATGCGGCGGCGGGCAGCTCGCCGTTCAACGCCGCGCTCGACGTATCGCCGGCGGTCAACCCGCGCGCGACCCCGATCTCGATCAACCGCGCCGACGGCGTCACCCGCGCCGTGGTCGCGCCGGACGTCAGCAAGGGCTCGATCTTCGCCGGCCAGGGCGCGGTGATCGACACGCGCAGCGACCTCCACGCGGTCGCCCGTCCGCGCGCCTTCCAGTTCATGGAATATGGCGAGAGCGGCGGTCGCGTCGCCGGCGGCAGCCGCCCGGCGGCGATCGCGATGCTCCGCAACGCGATGCTGGAGGCACGCGACTATGCCCGCAATCCGACGAGCTTCGCCGATCGCGGCAAGGACGCGCTGCTCACCCGCGCCGATGCCGAGGCGCTCGCCGCCGTCGTGCAGGGCAAGGTGCCGCTGCTCGTGCATGTCGAGCGTGCGTCGGACATCCTTGTGCTGCTCCAGCTCAAGCGCGAGACGCCGGGGCTGAAGCTGGTGCTGGTCGGCGCGACCGAGGGCTGGACGGTGGCGAAGGAGATCGCTGCGGCCGGCGTGCCGGTGCTCGCCAACGCGCTCAACGATCTGCCCGCAAGCTTCGAGCAACTGGCCGCCACCCAGTCGAACATCGGCCGGATGCAGGCGGCGGGCGTGCTGGTCGGCGTCGGCACGATCAACGACGACGAGGCGCGCCAGGCGCGGCTGGAGAAGCAGTTCGCCGGCAACCTGGTGGCGCTCACCCGCGTGCCCGGCGCGACCGGGCTGAGCTGGGACGCTGCCTTCGCGGCGATCAGCTCCAAGCCCGCCGAGGCGATGGGGATGGGCGAGGCGTACGGCTCGCTCAAGGCCGGTCGAGTCGGTGACGTGGTGGTGTGGGACGGCGATCCGCTGGAAATCGGCAGCATGCCGGTGAAGCTGTATGTCGACGGGATCGAGCAGCCGCTCACCACCCGCCAGACCCGGCTGCGCGATCGCTACTGGAAGCCCGAGGAAGGCGCGCTGCCCAAGGCGTATCAACGCTGATCAGATGCGTTCAATACGGAACCTTCACGATCGCGGAAACTTTGGCGGTCAGGTGGAACGGGCCCGGCGCAGCGCGATGCGCGCGCCGGGCGATCAGGAGTATCGAACAATGAGAAAGCATATCCTTCTGCCCATCCTCGCGGCGCTGGCGCTGGCGGCATGCCAGCAGGGCGGCGAGGCGACCGGCAACGCTGCGGCGGACAATGCCGCCGAGGCGAATGCGGTGGTCGAGAATGGTGCGGTCGGCAACAATGTCGCGGCCGAGGTGATCGCGATGAACGACGCGCAGCGCAACGTCGTGTTCATCCGCGCGATCATGGATGCCGGGCTGAAGTGCGACCATGTCGAAAGCTCGCAGCGCCTGGACGACCAAGACGGCAACCCGATGTGGCGGGCCAATTGCAGCGGCGGCGTCGCGCACATGGTCACCATCACGCCCGACGGCACCGCCAAGATCGTCAGCCGCACCGACCGGTGACGACGCGACGTTCTTAGCCGAACAAAAAAAGGGGAGGCCTCGAAGCCTCCCCTTTTCCTTTTCGGCGGCTTCCGCCCTCAGAGGCCGACGACGCCGCCGTCGTTCTTGGTGATCACCGCCACCGCCGAGCGCGGGCGGATGGTTGCCGCCACGGCGCCGCCGGCCTGGCTGTCCGGCCAGTGGCTGGTCGGGGCGGCGGGGGTGCCGCCTTCGCCCGGATGCTGAATGCCGACGAACAGCGTGCGGCCATCGGGCGTCGAGTCCACCCCGGTGATCTCGCACTCGATCGGGCCGACCAGGAAGCGGCGCAGATTGGCGCCCGGCGCGGCGCCGATGCGGGTCGCCTGCGTCGCGGTCGCGCCGCCCGAGCCGGTGTTGGTGATCGTGCGCGCGCCGCCGTCGCCCACCGTGCCAGGCTGGGCGGCGAGCATCATGCAGTTGGTCACGTCGGTATAGGCGCCGTCGTCGGTCTGCAGCCACATCATCGGCTTCACCTGACCGCCGGCATGGGTCGCACGGGCGAACACCAGGCCATCGGGGCTGGAGAAGTCGTTGCTGGCGTCAAGCGACGAGAGGTTGATGTTGGTCTTGTCGAGGTCGGCGCCGGCACCGAAGGCATAGATGTCCCAGGTGAAGCTGGTGGCTTCGGTATCCGCTTCCTTGATGCGGATGATGTGGCCGTTCGGGTTGCCGAACTGCGCCGTGCTGCCCTTCGGGTCGTTGTAATGGCGCGGATTGGCGGCGTCGGTACCGTTCAGCGGCCGGCCGGCGGCGTTGTTGTTGGTGAGGGTGAGGTAGATCTCGCCGGTCACCGGATTGCTGGCAGTCCATTCCGGGCGGTCCATCGGCGTCGCGCCCAGCTTGTCCGCGGCAAGGCGGGTGTTGACCAGAATGTCGGCCTGGTCGGCGAACGGATAGGCCGCGTTGCTGCCGTCGAGCCCGTTCTGGCCGAAGACGAGGGGCAGCCAGGTGCCGGAACCGTCCGCGTTGAACTTGGCGACATACAGCGTGCCGCTGTCCAGATACTTGTCGCCGATCGCGAGCCTGTCCGTGGCGTCCGCATCGGCAGCCACCCAGGCCGTCGCCGACACGAACTTGTACATATATTCGCGCCGGGAATCGTCGCCCATGTACCAAGCCGGCTTCTTGCCGACGACGAATGCGCCGGGCCAGCACCCCTCATGCCCCATGCGGCCGAGCGCGGTCCGCTTGCGCGGCGTGGACGTCGGAGAATAGGGATCGAACTCGACGACCCAGCCGAACTGGTTCGGTTCGTTGCGGAAGTCGGTGGTGGCCGCGCCGGTGCCGGCGCGCGCGTCCCAGCGGCGGAACAGGGTGTTGGCGGCGTCGGCGGCGACCACCGTCGACCAGCCGTAACTGCCCGTGCTGCTGGTTACGCCGTAGCGGCTGAGTGCGGTCAGTTCCTTGGCGCTGCGATTGGCATTGTCGCCGCTGCGCCGGAAATAACCGGCCCAGTTCTCCTCGCAGGTCAGCGCCGAGCCCCAGGGCGTGGTGCCGTTGGCGCAGTTGTTGATCGTGCCGCGACCAGCCACGCCGGTGGGGGAAAAGGCGGTCTTGAGCAGATCCGAACCCTTGGCCGGGCCGTTGAACGCCATGGCGGTGGCAGGCGTGATGCGGCGGTTGAACGTCGAGTCCTGCTTGACGGTCCAGGCCCGGTTCGCCCCTTCCACCAGCTCGGTCACCGAAACGCCGTGGCAGTCGATTTCCTTCTGCGCTTCCGATTCGGGGCGTGCGCCGTTGACGGTGGTGGCACCGGCGACATGCAGATACTGATCGTTGATGTTCTCGTGGTTCTGCACGAGCAGGCCACGAGTCGAGCTGTTGGGATCGCGGGTGCCGGTGGCGCTCAGGCCGTACCAGTAGAGCGCATCGCCATGGTCGCCGATGCGCTGGGCGAAATTGGTGTCGGTCCCGTCATTCTTGTAGGCGGCCACGCCCGCGGCGATCGGGTCGCCGGTGCGGTTGATCACGCTGACGGTATAGCCGGTCGGCACGGTGACGACGTCGAGCTTGTTCTTGGCGACGGCGGTGAAGCCCAGCGCAGGCGGGTTCACGGTGACGGTCGTGGTAGCAGTGGAGGTGTGGCCGCTATTGTCCGTCGCCGCAAACTGGAAGGTCAGGACGGTCTGCTGTGCGACGGCAGGCACGAGGAAGGTCGCGATATCCTGATTCGCATTGCTCAGGGTGACGGTCGGGCCCGCGGTCTGCGTCCAGGCGACCGCCGTGATAGCCTTGTCGTCATATGCGGTGCCGGTGAGGGTAACCAACCGACCGCCGCTGGTCGTGACGGCACCGCCCGCCGTAACGGTGGGCGGCACGTCCGCGCGAAAGCTGTCATTGCTGTCGCACGCCGCCAGCAGCGAACCGCCCATCGTCGCCGCCACGATCGCGCTCGATCCGCGCAGCAGCGTCCGGCGCGAATAGCGCTGGTCGGCGAGTTCGTTGAGCGTGACGGCGTCGCTGCGATTGGTATCCACATCGCCATCGCTATAGCCGAACGGCGACTCGATCAGGTCGGTCATTGGGGTCCCCTCTGTTGGCCGGGCGTGCAAGTCCCGGTTCGTGCCCGCCCATGGGGACCGCGTGTGAAACGGTCATGCACTTCGTGTGACGGATCGGCGGCGCCATGGCGGCGTGCATGTGACACTTGCCAAGGTGGCATCCGAAGCTAAGCGCAGCAGCATGACCTCCGATGTGGGCAATAGCGATCCTACGCCGCCACCGAGCCTCGCCAGCCGCTTGGGCGGCTGGGTTCGCGACCGGCGTCGCGGGCTGGCGATGGCGGATCGTGATGTGCCGCAGGTGCCCGGTCGCCGCTGGGCGATGCCTGTACTGGCGGGGCTGATCGCGGCCGGCCCGTTCGCGACGCTGCTCGGCGCAACGGTGCTGGCCGGTGCCGTCGAGCGCGAGACGCGGCGGATGGAGGCATTGCGCGCGCCGCGCCGGATCGCCGAAGCGCGGCGCGAGGCGGCGCATGTGGCGCTCTCTGGCGCGATGATGCGCCCCGGCCCCGCCGCGCTGCTGGACGGCGTAGCGGCAGCCTTGCCTGCCGATGCGGCATTGGTTCGTGCGGAGCGGAGCGTGGACGGTGCGCTGGCGCTGGAAGTGTCGGTCAGCGATCCCGACGCGCTGCGCAGCGCGGTGCGCCGCGTGCCTGCCCTGGCGGGCTTGCGCGACGTCCGGCAGCAGGAAGGCGAGGGGCGTACCATGGTGCTGCTGCGGCAGGTCGCGCCATGAGCCGACGGCCGATCCTGTTGGGCATGCTGACCGGGTTGTTGCTCGTGGCGCTGCTCGCCCCCTGGACGGGGGCTGCGCTCGGTCGTCTGGCCAAGGCGCGGGCGGCACGGGCGGCAGCGGCCGCCGCTGCGGCTGCGCCGCGTTCCGACGCGCCGGTGCTCAAGCCCGAACTGGCGTTCCCCCGCGCCAGCGCCGCCGCCGCCATCCGCGCGCGGATCGAGCGGCTGGCGCATGGCGGCGGCGTCCTGGTCGAGGCGATCACGCCGACGACCGCACCGGCGCCGCTGGTGATGATGGAGGTCCGCGTGTCGGGCCCTGAAAAGGCGGTGCTCGCGTTCGCCGATGCGATCGAGCGCGAGCGGCCGCTGCTGCGCTTCCGCACCTGGCGCGTTGAAGCGGCGGAGGGCGGCGGGGTGCGCCTCAGCGGCGCACTGGTCGGAGCGGTACGATGATCCCGCGCGCGCAAATCATCGCCTTGACCGCGGCGGCGCTATCCGCGGTGGCGCTGCCCGTCGCGCTGCTTCGGCCAAGCGCGACACCAGCGGTGCGGGCACAGCATGCGCTGCCGCCATTGTCCGCGCCCGACGAACCGCCGCTCGGCCATGTCTTCGGCCGGCCGCTGTTCACCGCACCTGGGGGCGAGAGCGAAACGCTACCCGCAGATGCGCCGCAGCTGACCGGGATCGTCGGCCGGCTCGGCAGCGATGCCGTGGCGCTGGTCCGCACCGCGCAGGGCACCGGCCGCAGTCTTGCGATCGGCGACAGCGTCGATGGCTGGCGCCTGGAATCGCTGTCGATCGACGCGGCGCTGTTCAGCCGGGGCGGGCAGCGCGCCCGCGTCCCGCTGCCCGCCGCCGACCCCGAGACGATGGCTCAGTAGATCCCGTCTATCTCCACCTTCAGCCGCGCGGGCGGCGGGGCAAGGAGCAGGCTGTTGCGCCTCGCATTGTCCGCCTCGTCGGCGCGCAGGCGGGCGTAGCGATCCTTGGCGGCCGCGCTCGCATCGGCGCCGTCGCGCAGGATCGTCGGCTTGAGGAAGATGAACAGCGTGCGCTTCTGGTGCTGTTCCTTGCGACCCTTGAACAGTTCGCCGATCAGCGGGATGTTGCCGAGCACCGGCACCTGCTGGCGCACGTCCTGGTAATCGTCGCTGGTCAGGCCGCCGAGCACGATCGTTGAGCCGTTGTCGGCGAGCACCGTTGTGTTGATCGCGCGCTTGTTGGTGATCAGGTCGCTCGCCCGCGAGACCGTGGTGCTGGCGATCGACGAGGCTTCCTGGTTCACCTGCAGGCGGATCGTGTCGCCGGCGTTGATCCGCGGCAGCACGCGCAGGGTGATGCCCACGTCCTTGCGCTCGATCGTGTTGTAGGGCGTCGCCGCACTCGAATTGGTGAGGATCGAGCCGGTGACGAACGGCACGTTCTGGCCAGCGATGAACTCGCCTGCGACATTGTCCAGCACGGTGATCTGCGGCGTCGACAGCAGATTGGCGCGGCTGGAGGTGCCGAGCGCCTGGAGCAGCACCGAGAAACTGTCGCCGATCTTGAAGTTGCCAGTCAGCCCGCTCGCGCCGGTGCCGAGCAGCGAACCCGCGGGCACGCCCAGCGCCGTGAGGATCGCGCCGAGCGAGGCGCCGCCGGAATCGAAAGAGGTGCCGGCACCGGTCACCCGGTCGAGCACCGCACCGCTGGTGCCGATCTGCACTGCCAGCTGCTCGGCATCGTCGCCGGTGATCTCGGCGATGGCGGCTTCGATCAGCACCTGCGGGCGACGCACGTCGAGATCGCGGACCAGCGGCTCGATCGAGGCGATCGCGCTCGGTGCGCCGCGGACGACGATGGCGTTGAGCTCGGGCGCGGGCTGCACCGTCAGGTCGGGGGTCGCGAAGCCCTTGGGCGTCTGCGGCTTGGTCGACTGCATCATCGGCGTGGTGGTGCCGGTGGCCGCCTGCACGCCGGTGCCGGTGGGAACCGAGGATCCGGGCGTGCCGTTCGACATGCCGGTCGCCGCACCCGACAGCGCGCTCTGGCTGGAGAGCCGCGCAAAGGGATTGGTGGGGTTGTTCGACAGGCTGTCGGCGACCGGGTTGTCGGTGCTGTCGCCCAGGCCGAGCACGCCGCGGAGCACGTCGGTCACCGTCTCGGCATCGGCATAGTTGAGCCGGAACATGCGGGTGATCGGCGTCGAGCCGCCCGGCAGATCGAGCGAGGCGACGATCCGGCGGCCTTCGGTGACCAAGGCAGGGGTGCCGCGCAGGATCACGGTATTGCTGCGCTCGTCGGCCGCGACGCGGGTGCCGCCGCCCTGGTCGCCGCCCAGCACGTTCTGCACCGCCTGCGCCACCGCCGGCGCGCTGCCGTTCTTGAGCGCGATCGCCGCGAAGGTCGCGCCGCCGCCGCCGTCGAGCTGGCGGATGATCGATTCGATCCGGCGGACATTGTCGGCATAGTCGGTGATGACGAGGGCGTTGGGTGCGGTCAGCGGCTCGACGCTGCCGAAGCTCGCGACCAGCGGCCGGGCGATGCGCGCGGCATCGGCCGAAGGCACGTTGGAGAGGCGCACCATCCGCGTCATCAGTTCCTGCCCGGCGATCCCGCGGGCGGGCAGGCCGCCGTCACGCACCGCGTTGGCGGCGGGGACGACGCGCCAAGCGCGGCCCGAGCGCACCGCCGCATAGCCATTGGCGCGCAGTACCGACTGGAACAGGTCCCACACGCCGTTCGGCGTCAGCGGGCTCGACGAGGTGACCGTCACCACGCCCTTCACGGCGGGGTCGAGGATCAGCGTGCGGCCGGTGATCCGCGAGATCTGGTCGGCGACGTCGGCGATCTCCACCCCGCGCATGTTGATCACCACGTCGGCGGCGTCCTGCGGCGCAGCGGCGGTCTGGGCGGCGACCAGCACCGGATCCAGGAGCATCGGCGCAAGCGCGAGGCAGGCGAGGGCGGGGCGAATCTTCACGCGGTTTTCTCTCATCTAGCGCAGCGGGACGGTCAGCGTGATCCGCCGTCCGTCGCGCAATATCTGGATCTGGGCCGAGCCGGCGGCCTGCGCGGCGGCGAAGGCGGCGTTGGCCGCCTGGGTATCGGTCATCTGGGTGCCGTTGACCGAGGTGATTACGTCGCCCGGCTGCATCCCCGGCGGCCCGTTGGCACCGATGCGGAAGCCGTCGGCGGTCTGGGTGGCGCCCAGCTTCTGCAGCGCGGCGGCGCTGTTGTCCGGCAGTTCGGGCGGCGGCTGGACGCCCGGGCCGGCACCCGGCGGGGGTGCCTCGCCTGCGGGGGGCGCCGCTGCGGCGGCCTGGCGCTGCTCGGGCGAGAGGCTGGGATCGGGGAAGGCGAGGAATTCGCGGCGGCCGCCATTGTCGAACAGCACCCGGTCGCGCTGGATCGCGGCGATCGTCGCCCCTTCGATTTGCTGGCCGACGCGGAAGCCGGTGGCGGGCGCGCCGCTCACCGCGATGAAGGCGGTGGAGAGTTCCGCCGGGATCGCCGCGACGATGCCCTTCAGTTCCAGCGGCAGCGAGGTCGGCTGCGGGGCATCGACCACCATCGGCTTGCCGAACGGCGCCAGCGCGATCGCGGGCGCCATGTCCGGTGCGACGGCGGGGCCGCTGCGGCCCGAGGGTACGGTGATCGCGCCGGTGCCGGCATGGCCTGCGATCCGCCAGGTGAGGCTGGCGAGCGCCACCGCGACCGAAACGACCATCGCCCCGGTCAGCAGATCGAGCGCGGTGCGGGTCTGGCGCGGGGTGAGAGCGAGGCGGGTCATCCCTTGCGTCCGTCCACGAAGCCGTCGAGTGATGCAAGCGGCGTCTTCTCGGCGAGCGGAAACACGTTGATGCGAACGCGGACAATTTCCGGATCCTGGGTGCTGCGCTTGTCGACCGCGATGCGCCAGCGCTCGCCCAGCATCTCCACCTGTGGTTTGCCATCGATGCCGGCTTCCAACTCGGCGAGCCGGTTCTCGGCCACCCACATCGCGGCGGCGCGGCGCTCGACCCCGCGAGTCGAGTCGATATGCGTCTGCACGGTGCGCATCAGCCCCACCGTGGCGATGGCGAGCACCGCCAGCGCCACCAGCGCCTCGATCAGCGAAAAGCCGCGCTCGTCGTTCATCGGGGCTTCGTAGGCGTAGGCGTCGGGGCGGGGAGGGCGCTGGCGCTCAGTCCGTCATAGCGGACCAGCCAGCGCTGGCTGCCATTGTCGATCGACGCGGCCATCGGCTTGCCCGATCCGTCGACCCCCAGCACCACCGGCGGGCGGGTGTCGAGCGTCAGCGTGATGCCGCCGGGAAGGGTGTGGGGTGCAAGCGCACCCTCGGTACGCGCCGCCATCCGGCCGTTCGCACCGATCGTCGCAAAGCCATAGCCGTGTTTCTCCGCGGTGAAGGCGACCAGCCGATCGCCGAGCATAGCGTCATCGGCAGCGGCCTGCAGCCGCGAGGCGAGGCGGCGAGCTTCCGATTCGACGCTCGGCTTGCGGCTGGCGGCGCCGATCCCCAGCGTCACCGCACCGGCGGCGACCCCGATGATCGCGAGAACGATCAGCATCTCGATCAGCGTCATGCCCGCCTGGGAGGCGCGACGCGCAGCGCTGTCGGCCCCCCCGCGGAGCATCAGCCCTTGCCTTCGATGTCGGCGTCGACGCCTTCGCCGCCGGGCTTGCCGTCCTTGCCGAACGAGCGGATCGTGAAGCCGCCGCCCTCGGACTTGTATTCGTACGGCTTGCCCCAGGCGTCGAGCGGCGCGGCCGAGAGATAGCCGCCCTGCGCCCAGTTCGCCGGCACCGGCGGGATGGTGGGCTTTTCCACCAGCGCCTTCAGGCCCTGTTCGGTGGTGGGGTAATCGCCATTGTCGAGGCGGTACATCTTCAGCGCGCCTTCGATGCTGGAGATGTTGCCCTTTGTCGTGGTCACCCGCGCCTCGTCGGGGCGGTTGATCACGTTGGCGGTGATGAGGCCCGCGACCACGGCAATGATCACGAGGACGATGAGCATCTCGATCAGCGTCAGCCCGGCTTCGTGCTCGCCGATCTGGCGGAGCTTGCGCGGGGCGCGCTGCGATGCGATGTCACAAAATGGTTTCAAACTTATGCGCATCCCTGCCTCATGCGTCCTACCCATGAAGCTTCTGTGACACACGGTGCCCGAGCGCCGGACCTGCCGCCGCCGCACGCCGGGGGTGTGTGGACGCTGGCGGGCGACCGCCTGATCATAGTCTCCGCCGAGGGACCCGCAACCATCCTCGTGCCCACCGAGCGGGTACGGCTGCTCGCCATCGACCTGCCGTTGCCGAATCGCGCTAGGCGACTGGCGGCGCTGCCCTTCGCGATCGAGGACCAGGTCGCCGAGCCGATCGAATCGCTTCACTTGGCACTCGGCGCGCGGGTCGCGCCGGCCGAGGCGCCCCATCGCTATCTGGTCGGCGTCGTGCGCGCCGAGACGATGGCGGAATGGGTCGCGCTGGCGGAAGCGAACGGCCTCGGCGCCGCGCCGATGGTCCCCGACGTGCTGCTGCTGCCGCGCCCGGTAGAGGGCTGGGCGGTGGAGGTGCGCGACGGGCGGGCGCTGGTGCTGGCGGCGGATGGGACGGGCTTTGCGCTGCCGGCCGCGCTGCTCGGCTCGGCCTGGGAAGCAGCCGGGCGGCCGCGCATCCACCATCTCGGCGAACCGCTCGGCGGGGGTGTCGAGGCGCATGCCACGACCCCCGATTTGCGCGACGACGAGGCCCGGGCCGAGGTCGCGATGGCCGAGCTCGACCTGCGCCAGGGCCTGTTCGCCGCACGACGCGAGCGGGTGTCCCATGGCTGGCGACGGCTGGGCTGGATCCTCGGAATCGGTGCGGCGGCACACATCCTGATCGCGGGCGGCGATGCGCTAATGCTGCGCAGTATCGCGGATCGCAGGGCGGCGGAAACCCGCGCGCTGGTCTCCGTGGCAGCGCCGGGCACCGATCTGACCGGCGATCTCAAGACCAAGGTCACGGACCTGTTGCCGACCGGCGGCGGGCGTGCGCCCGATCGCTTCGTGCCGCTACTGGCGCGCGTGTCCTCCGCGCTCAACCCGCTTGCCGGGAGCATCGCGGTGCGCACGGTGCGCTACGAAGGCAGCGCCTTGACGATGGAGTGCGACCCCGGCGCGCCCGATCTCGCCGCGCGGATCGCCGAGGCGCTGCGGGCCGGCCGGATCCAGGGACAGGCGACGGCCTCGCCAGACGGCTCGATCCGTATTACGGCGAGCGCGGCATGAGCGATTTCCTCCGCACCCAGCTGCCGACCCTCGACGCCGGCCTGTCCCGCACCGCCAGCTGGTGGCAGGCGCGGAGCGCGCGCGAGCGGGCGATGTTGGCCGGCGCCGTCGTCTTCCTCGCGGCGATCGTGCTGGTCTACGGCGTGGTGAAGCCGATACAGGGCGCGCGGGCCTCGGCACTCGCCGATATCCGTACCTATGAGACGCTCAATGCCCGCATTCGCGCGGCGGGGACGCTCAGCGCGGTCAAGCCGCAGCGCCGCATCGGTGCGCCCGAGGGGATCGCGACCCAATCCGCCAGTGCGTTCGGCGTCGCGCTTACTACCGCGCCGATCGCGGGTGGTGTGCGCGCGAGCGTGGCGGATGCGAGCTATGACTCGCTCGTCCACTGGCTGGCGGACGTGACAACGACCAGTGACTTGCGCATCCGCAGCGTCACCCTGCAGCGACTTGGTGTGCCTGGCCATGTCTCCGCCACCGTGGAGCTCGCCCAATGATCCTCGAAATGCCGACCTTGCCGTACAGCTTCGCGCGCCGCCACGGGGTGCTGCTGCGCGAGACGCCGCAGGGGATCGAGTGCGTCCACCGCGCCGATGCGCCGCTCGACGGGCTGCTCGAGGTGCAGCGGCTGGCGCCCGGCGCGCGCTTCGTGAAGCTGGAAGGCGCGGCCTTCGATACCGCGTTAGGCCAGGCCTATGGCGGGGCCGGGGGCGCCGCGGCGGATATCGACTTGGGCGACATGGACCTGGCCGCGCTGGCCGACAGCGCGGCGAGCGTCGACGACCTGCTCGACACCCGCGACGATGCGCCGGTGATCCGCCTGATCAACGCGCTGCTGATGGAAGCGGTGAAGGAAGGTGCGTCGGACGTGCATGTCGAGACGCAGGAAAAGCGCCTCGTCGTCCGCTTCCGCATCGACGGCGTGCTGCGCGACATGATCGAGCCGCCGCGTGCGCTGGCGCCGCTCTTGGTCAGCCGCATCAAGGTGATGGCCAAGCTCGACATCGCCGAACGGCGCGTGCCGCAGGACGGCCGCGTGACGCTGCGCATCGGCGGCCACGATGTCGACGCGCGCGTCTCCACCATCCCGACCCAGCATGGCGAGCGGGTCGTGCTGCGTCTGCTCGAGAAGGGCTCGCTCAAGCTGGACCTGTCCGGCCTTGGCATGAGCGAGCGCGACCAGGCGGTGTTCGGCCGGCTGCTCGAGCGGCCGCACGGCATCCTGCTCGTCACCGGGCCTACGGGCTCGGGCAAGACGACGACGTTGTACACCGCGCTCACCCGGCTCAACGACCGCAAGCGCAACGTGATGACGGTCGAGGACCCGATCGAATATGAGCTGCCGGGTGTCGCGCAGACCCAGGTCAATCCGCGCACCGACATGACCTTCGCCCGCGGCCTGCGCGCGATTCTGCGCCAGGACCCCGACGTGATCATGGTCGGCGAGATCCGCGACCAGGAGACCGCGCAGGTGGCGGTCCGCTCGGCGATGACCGGGCATTTCGTGCTGTCGACGCTCCACACCAACAGCGCGGTCGGATCGGTGACCCGGCTGATCGACATGGGGGTGGAGCGGTATCTGCTGGCCCCCATGGTCGTCGGGCTTTGCGCGCAGCGGCTGGTGCGGCGGCTGTGCCCGAGCTGCCGGCGCGAGGATGTGGCGAACGCGGCGGATTCGGTGCTGCTCGGCGGCGCGCTGCCGGTAGGCGCGCCGGTGTGGCGCGCGGTCGGGTGCGACCAGTGCCATGACGAAGGCTATCGCGGGCGGGCGGGGTTGTACGAGGTCGTCGCGGTCGACGACGCGTTCCAGAAGCTGATCCACGACGGCGCCAGCGAGGCGGAGATCGAACGCCATGCACGTGGGGAGAACCCCAGCCTGCTCGATGACGGCGTCGCCAAGCTCAAGGCCGGGGTGACCACGGTGGAGGAAGTCGCCCGCGTCGTGAGGGACGAGGCGTGAGTGTGCCAAAGATCCTCCCCAGAACGGGGAGGGGGACCATGCGAAGCATGGTGGAGGGGCTGCGCCGCGAGGCGCGGTCTGCGTCGAAGCTGTGGGATACCGCCGCGTGCCGCGGCGGGCCCTCCACCATTCGCTGGCGCGAATGGTCCCCCTCCCCGTGCCGGGGAGGATTTTAGATGCCCGCTTTCGCCTATCGCGCGGCGGATCGCACCGGCGCCGCCAAGCGCGGCGTGATCGAGGCCTCCAGCCCCGCCGCCGCCCGCGCGCTGCTGCGCGAGCAGGCGCTGCTGCCGCTTTCGGTCGAACCCGCTGCCGAGCGCGGCCGGTCGATCGGGTCGATCACCCTGCCGCGCTTCGGCCGGAGCGGGGTGAGCGCCCGCGCGCTCGCCACCGTCACCCGGCAGATTTCGACGCTCGTCGGCTCGGACATCTCGATCGAGGAGGCGCTGCGGCTCGTCGCCAGCCAGTCCGAGCAGCCGGCGGTAAGCTCGCTGCTGCTCGACGTGCGCGGCGCGATCCTCGACGGACGCAGCTTCGCCGCAGCGCTGGCGCAGCACCCCAAGGCCTTCCCCGAATTCTACCGCGCCTCGGTGGCGGCGGGCGAAGCCTCCGGCCGCCTGATCGACGTGCTCAATCACCTCGCCGAGTTCGTCGAGAACCGTCAGGCCAACGGCCAGAAGTTGCAGTTGGCACTGCTTTACCCGGCGCTGCTGGCGCTGGTGTCGTTCGGCATGATGGTGCTGCTAATGGTCTATGTCGTGCCGGATATCGTCAAGGTGTTCGTCTCGCGCGGGGCTGACCTGCCGCTGCTCACCCGGGCGCTGATCGCGATCAGTGCCTTCCTGCAGGGCTTCGGGCTGTATCTGCTGATCGCGATCGGGATCGGCATCGTCGGGTTCGGGCGGTGGATGCGGGTGCCGGCCAACCGGCTGCGCGTCCATCGCTTCTTCGCCGAGCGGCGCCCGTTCCGCCGGTTCAGCCGCCAGATGAACGCTGCGCGCTTCGCCGGTAGCCTCGCCACGCTGGTGGGGAGCGCGGTGCCGCTGGTCGAGGCGCTCCATGCCGCCGCCGCAGTGACGCCCAACCATTTCGTTCGCGAGAAGGCGACGGGCGTGGCGATGCGGGTGCGCGAGGGGATCAGTCTGCGCGCGGCGATGCAGGAGGCGGAGATCTTCCCCTCGATGCTGGTCGCGATCGTCGCCTCGGGCGAAAGCTCGGGCAAGCTCGCCCCCGCGCTCGGCCGCGCCTCGGGCGAGTTGGAGCGCGAGCTGGACGCGCTGGTCGCCACGCTGGTCGCGCTGGTCGAGCCGCTGGTGCTGCTGGTGATGGGCGGGCTGGTGCTGCTGATGGTACTCGCGATCCTGCTGCCGATCATCAACCTGAACAACCTGGTGGGGGTGTAAAACGCCCTTGAAAGCCCTCTCCCGCCTGCAGGAGAGGGCTAAATCACATCTTGCCCTGAATCCTGGACCCGCCGGGGAGGCCGACGAACGGAAGCGCCGCCGCGCCGTCCTTGCTCATGCCGAGGTCGAGCATCCCGTCCTCGCCCAGCACCGCGTCGAGCAACAGCTGCCGCCGCTGCGTCGCGGGGGTCAGCCGGATCGTCGTGCGCGGCCCGACATGCTCCGCTGTGAGCAGCAGCGCCGGCACCGCGGTCGATCCGCCGCCAGACTTGGGGCGGCAGCTGCCGGGATCGGTCGTCACCTTGCCATCCATCATCTGGCTGCCGCCACGCACCGCAATCCGCGCCATCTCCACCTGCATCACCAGCTTGCAGGTAAAGGGCAGGTCGGGCTGGATCGCCTGGAGCAGGCTGGCATCCGCCGCGCCGCTGACATGATCGAGCACCGTCCGCCCGCCCAGATGCACCAGCGCGCGCCCGCCGAGATCGGTATCCGGCCCGCTCGCCTTCCAGTCCGCCGCCAGCCCCAGGCTGGTCAGCGAGCGGAGCGGCGCCAACTGCCATTCGAGCTTGCTGCCCCCGGCGACACCGACTTCGCCGTTCCAGATCGTCCCCGCCACGCCGCTCCGCCACGGCACGTTTCGGACGAGCAGGCTCGCCGGCGCGGTGGCCAGCATCGCGAGCGCATAGGCCCCTATGCCCAGCCCGGCGAAGAGGATAAGACGCCGCCGTGCCTCATTCGCTGAATCCGGAGTTCGCAATGGACCGTCGGTCCCTGCTGCGGCTGTTGCCCTCGGGCCTCGTCCTATCCGCGGCATCGCTATCCTCCAACGCATGGGCGGGCGAAAAGAAGGACAAGCGTCCGATCGCCCTGTTGCTCCCGCTCAACGGACCGCGAGCGGGGCTGGGCCGTAGCATGCAGCAGGCCGCGTTGCTCGCGGAAAACGCGGACTATGTGCTGGCGTTCGATACCGGCGGCACTGCGGAAGGCGCCGCGCGCGCCGCTGGCGAAGCGCTGCGCCGCCATCCCGCGCTGATCCTGGGGCCGCTCACCGCCGCCGAAGTCCCCGCCGTCGGCAGCACGGTGGCGAACCGCGTGCCGGTGATATCCTTCAGCAACGATTCGGTGCTGCGCCAGCCGGGCGTGTGGATCTTTGGCATCACTGCCACGCAGGTGACCAGCGCGGTGCTCCGCTATGCGCGGACGCGCGGCGTGCGATCGGTGGTGATGATCGACGACGGCTCTCCCTGGTGCGCCGCCGCCAGCCTCGCCGCCGGGCGGATGGAGGGCGAGATCGGTCTTTCGCTGCGCGTGCTGCAGGTGAAGCCGGGCCAGCCGCTGCCCCAGGCCGGCGATACGCCCGATGCGGTGCTGCTGCCGGGAAGCGGGGAGGGCGTGCTCGCCGCCGCGCGGGCGCTGAAGGGGAGCGGGGTGCAGTTGCTCGGCACGCTGCAGGGCCTCGACAACCGGCCGGACTCGCTGGAGGCGCTCGACGGCGCCTGGCTGGCCTGTCCGGACCCTGCCGCCTTCTCCTCTTTTGCCCAGGCCTTTGCCGCCAAGAATGGCGGCGACCCCGGCACAATCACCGCGCTTGCCTATGACGCTGCCGGCGTCGCCAACAAGCTGCGCGAGGCCAATGCGCTCAACATGAACGGGTTGGTCGACGCCAAGGGCTTCCACGGCGTCACCGGGCCGGTGCGTTTCCGCACCGACGGATCGGTGGCGCGCGACTTCGCGATCGTGGTCGCCTCGCGCGACGGCTATGCCAGCGTGGCGGTGAGTTCGGGATCGTGACCGGGCAGCCCGAAGCCGGCGAGTCCGGCTTCACGCTGATCGAATTGATGATCTCGCTGGGGCTGTTCGCACTGATCGCGGTGGCCGGGCTGGCGCTGGTGGACGGCATCCTGCGGGTCAATGGCCGCACCGAAGCGCGGCTGGATCGGCTCGCGGCGCTCCAGCGGACGATGTTCGTGCTGACCAGCGATCTCGACCAGGTGGCGAGCGGGCCGATCGAGGGGCGGGGCGACCAGCTCTCCTTCGTGCGCAGCGCCCCTGGTACCGGCGGTACGGCTACCCCGGTCCGCTATGCGGTGGCGGGCGGCACGCTGGTCCGCGCCGCACCCGCGCCGCAGCTGCTGCTGCCGGGCGTGGTCACCGCGCGGTGGCGCTTCTGGGACGGCGCCTGGATCGATCGCTGGCCGGTGGACGACAGCAAGGAGGCCAAGGCCCGCTGGCCGCGCGCCATCGCGCTCGACGTGCAGGCGGCGGGGCCGGGCGGCACGCCCGTTGCGCTCCACCGGGTGGTGACCTTGCCGCTGCGCGCGCAGGATCCGCAGCCGGAATGAGCCGTCCGCGCGAAATCCGCGACGACGAGCGCGGCATGATCCTGGTCAATGTGCTGATGTTCGTCGCCATCGCCAGCGGCCTGGTGCTGCTGATGATCGATCGCGAGGAACTCGCGCTTGATCGGGGCCTGCGCATGCGCGAGGCGGCGCGGGCGCAGGCGATCGTGCGCGGCGGCGAGCTGTCGGCGCTCATCGCGCTGCGCCGCGACGGCGAGACGGCGGGCGATGTCGATCATGCCCGCGAGCCCTGGGCCAAGCTCGCCGCGACCGCTGCGCCGATCGAAGGGGGGACCTTCGACCTCGCGATCGGCGATGCCGAGGGGCGCTTCAACATCAATTCGGTGCGCAGCGGCGAGGCGGGCGCGGTGGTGCTGCTCCAGGACATCGCCAACGAGATCGAGATGCCGCCCGAACAGGTGGTGGCGGCAATCCAATATGTCCGCCTGCAGGGCCCGGTGACCGATCTGCGCCCGCTGCGGCTCGCCGGTCTCGATCCCAAGGTGGCCGACCGGCTGGAGAAGGTGGTGACCGCGCTGCCGGGCATCACCACGATCAACCTTAACGCCGCCGAACCCGAACTGATGCAGATGCTGTTCAAGGATCCGCTGGTCGCCGACCGGCTGCTGCAGGTGCGCAAGCGGCAGGGGTTCCTGACGCTCAAGGATCTCGACGACCAGCATGCGACCCTGCCCTGGGGTACGTCGTTCAAGTCGAGCAGCTTCTGGGTGCGCACCCGAGCGACGATCGGCGGCACCGCGCAGCAGGAAGCGACGCTGATCCAGCGGCGTCGGACCAAGGACGGCAAGCTGGAAACGGTGCCCGTCGAGCGCTGGCGTAACGCCGCGGTGCCGCCGGGCGTGCCGGCCTTCGGCACCGGGCGTTGAGATTGCCCGGCTTTTCTGGTCTGATCGCCGCGATGATGCGAGCGCGTTTCCCATGGTGCTGATGCGGTGGTTCGGTCGCGGCGAGATCCGCCGCTGGCGCGACCTGCACGTCGCGATGGCGCGCGCGGTGCTGCAGCAGGCGGCGGCCGATCTGGTCGAGAGCTTCGATGCCGATCTCTCCCAGGCCGATTGGCGCGACGGGCTGATCGAGCAGACCCGCTTCGTCGCCACCCGCATCGCCCCCGTCGTGCGCCAGGTCGCCGATCCGCTGGCGCGACGGGTGATCGAGGAGGCGGATCGCGCGCTGGCGCCGATCGCCTTCCACCACCTGCAATGGCAGCCGTTGCCGGTCGACGCCAATCTGATGCGCGACATGATGGAGGAACTGGGTGACTGGGCCGCGGCGGGCGGCGCCGCGCTCACCGGCCTCGTGCGCGGCGCCGCGACGGGGCTGCCGATCGCCGGCGGGCTGGGGCGGGGCGGTCCGGCGAGCGACTGGATGCGGCTGCGTGCCGAGGCGCGGCTGCGGGCGAAGGTCCACGCCTATGTCCATGCGACCGTAGTGCAGGGCCCCAAGGGGCGGCCGGCGCTCCTCGAGCATGTCGTCGCGCTGCTGCAGGACACCGCACGCCATGCGCAGCCGCTGTGACCGTCAGGCGATGATCCCGGTTACCGTTGCTCGGAGTAAATTCGCCGCATCCTGCGGGGCGAGCCGCACCTGCAATCCGCGTTGTCCGCCATTGATAAAGACATAGGGTTCGCTGATAGCGGTTTCCTCGATCACCGCGGGCAGCGCTTTCATCTGCCCGAACGGGCTGATGCCGCCGACCTTGTAGCCGGAGAGGCGTTCGGCGTCCGCCGGCTTCATCATCTCCGCCGATTTGCCGCCGACCGCCGCCGCCAGCTTCTTCATCGCCACCTGCCGGTCCGAAGGCAGGATTGCCAGCACCGGCTTGCCGTCGACCTTGGCCATCAGCGTCTTGAGCACGCGCGCGGGCGGCTCGCCCAGCGCCTCGGCCGCCTGGAGCCCGATCGCATCGGCGTCCGGGTCATAGGCATAGCTGTGTACGGTGAAGGCGATCTTCGCCGTTTCGAGCATCCGCGTGGCGCGGGTTGCCTTGGACATGGTTCTGCTCCCCGATCCTCGGCTCGGTGGCATGCGCGCGACCTACGTGCAAGCCCTGGGGCATGATGAAGTCCTTGTTAACGCTTGCCGCCTAGCCTGCTGAAAGTTTCGGCAAGATGGGCGGAGGTGGGCATGGGCCTGCTGGGGATGGCATTGTTCGCAGCGGTTGCGGGAAGCTCGCCGGCAGCGGCGCCGCGCGTCGCGATCATCGACAGCGGCGTGGCGGAGACGCCCGAGCTCCATGGCAAGCTGATCGCCGAATATGACATGGCGGGCGCCGACCGCCCCGCGTTCCGCCCGCGCTACGACCATGGAACGATGGTCGCCACTATTCTCAGCCGCGCGGCGGCGGGGGAAGTGGCGATCGTGTCGCTGCGGATCGACGATCCAGCCGGCTGCCGTCCGGGCGCCAATCCGCCCTGCCAGCCGAGTGCCGCGCCGATCGTCGGCGCGATCCGCAAGGCAATCGCGCTCAAGGTGGACGCCATCAACATCTCGCTCGCACTGGCCGACGATCCCGCGATCACCGCCGCGGTGCACGATGCTGCATCGGCGGGGATCGTGGTGGTGCTGGCGGCCGGCAACAACGGCCTGTCGCACCCCGGCAACCTCGCCATGGCGCGGCAGGGCTTTCCCAATGCGGTGCTGGTCGGCGCGCTCGATGCGGCGGGGCAGCCCTGGACCGGCACCAACCGGCCCGAGCCGCAGGCGCAGGGCTATCTCTATGTCTGGCAGCGCGGCGTCGACGTGCCGACCACGCGCGCGGACGGGCGGGCGGTGACCGGCACCGGCACCTCCTTCGCCGCGCCGATCGAGACCGCGCGGCGGATCGCGCACCGCCGTCGCACGGCCTGATTGCTCGCTGAAATTTTCTGAAACACAGCCGTTATTGCGGAACTTTGAGGAATGGGTATGGTTCCGGCCCAGGAGAGGCTGGAACGTAAACATACGCCATGTCTGTCCTCGCCTCGGGTTAACCGTGGCGGGAACAAGCGATAATGGAAAAACAAGTATGTGGATAAGTTTGCTTGCCGCGATGCTGGTAGCAGCACCGCAAGCCGGAGAGGGTGTCGAAGGTCGCTGGAAGACCCAGACACGAAATGCGATCGTCGAGATCCAGCGCTGCGGTGCTTCGATCTGTGGGCGGCTTCTCACCTCGGACGCGCTGCGCACCAATCCCGATCTGCGCGATACCAGGAATTCGAACGCGCAGCTGCGCACCCGTCCGCTCAAGGGGATGCAGATCCTGAGCGGCTTCACCGCCGACGGCGGCAATTGGAGCGGCGGCAAGATCTACAATGCCGAGGACGGCAAGACCTACACCGCGGATATCACGCTGGCGGGCGCCGACCAGCTCAAGCTGCGCGGCTGCGTGTTCAAGCCCTTCTGCCGTACCCAGACCTGGACCCGGGTTCGCTGACGGCGCGCGCGTGCGCCGTTTACGAACCCCAGTAGCGTGAGAATAACCATGAAAAAGCTGCATTTCCTCCTCACCGCCGGTACCACGCTGGCGGCCAGCGCCGGTTTTGCCGGTGCCGCCCATGCCCAGGCCTTCTACCTGCAGGAACAGTCTGCCCGCGGCGCCGGTCGCGCCTTTTCGGGCGAAGTCGCCGATACGGGGGCTGCCTCCTTGTGGTGGAACCCCGCCGCGATCGCCGATGCCGAGCGCATCGAAGTCAACCTCAACGCCGCAGCGATCCTGCCGCGCGGCGAGGTGGTCGATACCGGCACGCTGATCCGTCGCCCGGGCAGCACGGCCTTCACGCCGATCGGCGGCGAGACCACCAGCCGCAATCCGATCAACAACGGCGTGCTGCCGTCGGGCGCGGTCGCGGTGCCGCTCGGCCACCGCGTCGCGCTCGGCCTCGCGGTCACCTCGCCCTACAGCTTCACCACCGATTACGCGTCGACCAGCTGGGCGCGCTACAGCGCCGACAAGACCCGGCTGCGCACGGTCGACATCCAGCCCTCGATCGCGGTGTCGGTGACCGACTGGCTGCGCGTCGGCGCGGCGGCGAACGTCGAATATACCGATGCCAGCCTCAGCAACGCGCTGCCCAACGTGCTCGCGAGCCTGCCCGACGGCCGCCAGGAACTGAAGGGCGATGGGTGGGATGTGGGCTGGAGCGCAGGCTTCCAGATGCACAGCGACCGGGTGACCGCGGGCTTCAGCTACAAGTCGGCCATCCGCCACAAGCTGAAGGGCGACCTGACCGTGAGCGGGCTGGTCGGGCCGCTCCAGACCGGCAACACGGCACTGTCGGACGTCCGCGCGGACTTCTACACGCCCGCCCAGCAGATCGCCGGCCTGCGCTGGCGCGCCACCGACAGGCTGACGCTCAACGGCCAGGTGGTTCATTATAACTGGGACAAGTTCGACGCGATCCGCCTCGGCGCGCCGCTGAACCAGGCGATCCCCGAAAACTACCGCGAGAGCTGGAGCTATGCCGGCGGCGTCGACTATATGGTCTCGCCCGCGCTGACGCTGCGTGCGGGCGTGCAGCGGGCGACGACGCCGACCCAGAACGGCCAGCGCGATGCGCGCGTGCCCGATTCCAACCGGTGGAACTTCGGCGCGGGCGGTTCCTATGCGGTGACGCGGAACATCGTGCTCGATGCGGCGGCGAACTATGTCGACTTCGCCAACGCGCCGATCGACCGCGCGACGATCGCCGCGGGCTCGACCATCCTGACCCGGGGCGAGCTGCGCAATGCGCGGGCGTTCGTCTTCTCGCTGGGCGGCCGCGTGCAGTTCTGACGGGCTAATTCGCTAGAACCAATGGCAGCGCCGCCGACCTTCGGGTCGGCGGCGTTTCCTTTTCAAGCCGCTCCTCGTTGGAGGAGGGGCTTTTAGGGGCAACCCCAGGACTATCGCCCGGGCCCGCGAACACCTATCCGAAGCGACCCGCACCGAAACCAAATCTTAAGGATGTTCCCGTGACCGACCTCGCGTCCCCCGATCGCCTGAACGAGGCTCGTACCGCGCTCGCCGAGGCGATGGCACTGCACGAACAGGGGGATTTGGCGGCGGCCGAGCGGCAGTATCGCGTGGCGCTCGCCCACGGCTATCGCGCGGTGGAGATCCTGCCATTGCTGGCTGGCTTGCTGGGGCGGCTCTCGCGCCCCGAGGATGCGCTGGTCGCCTGGGACGAGCTGCTCGCAACCGAACCCGATCATGCCGTCGCGTTGCATGAGAAGGGCCTGACGCTCCACTGGCTCGGCCGCAGCGACGCGGCGATCGCACCGCTGGAACGCGCCTGCGCCCTCGATCCGGACAATCCCACCGCGCTGGGCAACCTCGCGGTCGTGCTGGCCGATGTCGGGCGCAACCAAGAGGCGCTGCATTGCTTCCGCCGCGCGCTCGCGTTGCAGCCGGACAATCTCCACCTGCGCCACCAGGTCCGGCGCCTCGGCTCGGGCGCGGTGCCCTTCTGGCATATCCCGATGATGAACGACGCGCCGCGCAACGATGCGTTCGAGGCGGCGATTAAGGCGGCGATCGCCGTCGCCGGGCCCGATGCGCGGGTGCTCGACATCGGCGCGGGCAGCGGGCTATTGTCGCTGATGGCGGCGCGGGCAGGGGTGCGCAAGGTCGTCGCCTGCGAGATGGAGCCGCTGATCGCCGAGATGGCGCAGACCATCGTCGCGCAGAACGGCTATGCCGGTCGGGTTACCGTCCATGCCAAGCCTTCGACCGAACTCGCCATCGGCGCCGAACTGGATGCGCCGGCGGACATCCTGGTCTCGGAAATCCTCTCCAGCGACCTGCTGACCGAGAAGGTGCTCGACACTTTCGAGGACGCCCATCGCCGCCTGCTCGCGCCCGACGCGATCGTCATCCCGCGCGCCGCCACCGCGATGGGCTGCCTCGTCGCCAGCGACAATCTCGCCGACTATGTCTTTGTCGGTGACGTGTCCGGGTTCGACCTTTCGGCCTTCACCGCCTTCGGGCCGCAGCGCTTGCCGATCCACGGCACGATGACCGGCTGGCAGCGGCTGTCCGACGATCAGGAACTGGTGCGGCTGGACCTCACGCAGAAGAAGCACGACGCGACGCTTGCACGGTTGCGCATTCCGGTCACCGCCAGCGGCCGCGCGGTGGGCATCGTGCAGTGGATGCACATCGATCTGTGGGAAGGCGTGACCTTCGACAATCATCCGAGCGGCTATCACGATGGCGGCTGGCTGCAGGTGCTGCATAGCTTCCCCGAGCCGATCGAGGTCACGGCGGGCGAAACGCTCGACATCGCGGTCGGCCATGACCGGATCACGCTGATCCTGATGCCGCTGGAGAGTGGCTGAGGCGCGGGCCCTGCGTTTGCTCTAAGGGAGAAAAGGGGCAGCGGGCGACCCGAAGGTCACCCGCTTTATCCCAAATGCAAGTAATGGTCGGGGAGAGAGGATTCGAACCTCCGGCCCCTGCCTCCCGAAGACAGTGCTCTACCAGGCTGAGCTACTCCCCGACGGAGTCCGGTCTACAATGCTTTCGGGAGCAGACCGGCTTGAGCTTGGAGGCGCGCCTATAAGGGTGGGTTGGCCGAGCCGTCAAGCGGTTCGTTGCAGCAAAAAGACGAACCCATGCTTTTTTTCCGCATCGCTCCCTTTCCCGCTCTCGACCGCCCCTCGGCGGACCGATAAGCCTCGCCGCCAATGTCACCGATCGAAGCCGTCGCCACCCTGCTGGGGCTCGCCAATGTCGCGCTGGTCGTGCGGCGGAGCCTGTGGAACTATCCCTTCGCGCTGGCGATGGTGACGCTGTACGCCTGGATCTTCCTGCAGGCGCGGCTGTACAGCGACGCGCTGCTCCAAGGCTTCTATTTCATCGTCAACGGCTATGGCTGGTGGAACTGGCGGCAGGCCAAGGCGGAAGCGGGCGAGGTGCCGGTGGTGCGGCTGTCCAACCGCGCGCGGCTCGGCTGCGCGGCGGGCGCTGCGCTCGTCGCGCTCGGCTGGGGCGCACTGATGTCTCGCCTGACCGATGCGGCCTTTCCCTGGTGGGATGGCACGATCGCGGTGCTGAGCATCGTCGCGCAGATCCTCCAGTCGCGCCGCGCCTGGGAATGCTGGCCGCTGTGGATCGTGGTGGACCTGCTCGCCATTCCCTTGTTCCTGGTGAAGGGGCTGTGGCTCACCGCCGTGCTCTATTGTCTTTTCCTCGCGCTTTCGGTGTGGGGAGCGATCGACTGGACCAAGGCTCGCGCATGATTCCTCGCACCATCTGCCTCCACGGACCCGAAAGCACGGGAAAGACCACGGTCGCGGCGCGGCTCGCAGCGGCGCTCGGGGGCACGGTGCTCGACGAATATGGCCGCGAATATGCCGAGGCGCGCGGCACCGATTTCACGATGGCCGATCTGGTCGAGATCGCCAAGACGCACGATGCCGGCACCCGCATGATGCTGGAGACGACCGCGCCGCCGCTAATCCTCGACACCGATCCGCTGATGACCGCCGTCTGGGCAGACATGCTGTTCGGCACGCGCGATCCCTGGTTCGATGCCTGGCAGGGCACGGCGGACGTCTACCTCCTGTTCGACATCGATCTGCCCTGGGTCGCGGACGGCACGCGGCTGTTCGGCACGCGTCCATTGCGGCAGCGCTTCTTCGATCTGTCGCGCGCCGAACTCGAGCGCCGCGGGGTGCGCTGGGCGCTGGTGCAGGGAGAAGGGGAGGCGCGCACCGCCGCCGCGCTCGCCGCAATCGAGGCTTTTGGGCAACAGATCTGAGGAACCGGCGGCCGCCGGAATTCCGTCACAGGAAGTTCACAATCCGAGCCTAGCGCCGCCCCCGACGGCAACGGGAACCCACTATCAAATAATTGGCATCGCCGGTGAAATGCCGGGCTGCGGTTCCGCGTGCCGTTCAAACACAAGACCAAATATCCATTCGGGGAAAACCAATGCTGAAACTCGCGCGCGACAAGCGCAGCCTGCTGCTCGGCGCCGCCCTTGGCGCGCTGTTCACGTCCGATTTCGCCTTCGCCCAGGATACGCAGGCGAATGACGGCCTGAGTGAAATCGTCGTCACCGCCGAGCGCCGCCCGGAAAACCAGCAGGACGTGCCGCTCTCGGTCGCGGTGCTGCCGGCGTCGCAGGCGCGCGATTACACCGCCGGCGGCGACGACACGCTGCTCGCGCTCTCGGGCAAGGTGCCGGGCCTGTATGTCGAATCCTCGACCGGCCGCATCTTCCCGCGCTTCTACATCCGCGGCCTCGGCAACGTCGATTTCTACCTCGGCGCCTCGCAGCCGGTCTCGATCATCCAGGACGACATCGTCCTCGAGCATGTCGTGATGAAGTCGAACCCGGTGTTTGACGTGAACCAGATCGAAGTGCTGCGTGGGCCGCAGGGTTCGCTGTTCGGCCGCAACACCACCGCCGGCATCATCAAGTTCGATTCGATCCGCCCCTCGCAGCAGTTCGAGGGCCGCGGCACCGCCAGCTATGGCAGCTATAACAGCGTCAATGTCGATGCGGGCGTCGGCGGGCCGATCATTCAGGACAAGCTCGCCTTCCGCATCTCGGGGCTGTACCAGCACCGCGACGACTATATCGACAACAGCTACACCGGCCCGAGCGCCGACGGCACGCGCGTCGGGCGCAAGGATGCCGCGGGCGGCTTCAACGAGAAGGACGTGCGCCTGCAGCTGCTCGCGACGCCCAGCGAGACGCTGTCGATCCTCGCCTCGGGGCACGCCCGCTGGTATGACGGCACCGCCACCGTGTTCCGCCGCGGCGCGCTCAACCTGGGTTCAAACAAGATCCGCGGCGTCGACTTCACCAGCGCGCGCTGGGACGAGGGCGCCGACAATCCGCAGAACTACAAGACCGCCGGCGGCTCGGTCCACGTCAACTGGGATCTCGGCGGTGTGACGCTGACCTCGATCACCGGCTACGAGACGCTGTCGGGCTATAGCCGTGGAGACACCGATGGCGGTGCTGCGGCCGATTTCGGCAATGCCGGCTTCGGCGAGTCGATGGGCCGGGTGAAGGGCCTCGACCAGTGGACCGAGGAATTCCGCGTCGCCAGCAACGGCAACGGCCCGCTCAAGTGGCAGGTCGGCGCGATGTATTTCGACGCGCGCGACATCACCGATTTCTACCAGCGCGCCTATTTCCTGAGCGGCACCGCCAACAACCCGAATAACTGGGTCCGGCTGCACAACGTCAACACCAGCTGGGCGGTGTTCGGCCAGGCGAGCTACGAGGTCGCCCCGCAGCTCACGATCACCGCTGGCGGCCGCGTGACCGAGGACACCAAGACCACCGATCTGCTGAAGACCGCAAACACGATTGCAAACGCCGTCACCTATACTGGCCGTCGCCACGTCCGCCTGTCCGACACGCAGCCGAGCTGGGACCTGAGCGCGCGCTACGAGGTCAACCCCGATCTCAGCGTCTATGCCCGGGTTGCCAAGGGCTTCCGTGGTCCGACCATCCAGGGGCGTTCGGCGGTGTTCAACTCGGACTTCACCACCGCCACCTCGGAGAAGATCCTGTCGTGGGAAGCCGGCCTGAAGAGCCAGATCGGCCGCACGCTGCGCTTCAACCTGTCGGGCTTCTATTACACGGTCGACGACATCCAGCTCAACGGCAACGACCTCAACGGCAACGGCGTGCTGCTTAACGCCAACAAGGCCAAGGCCTATGGCATGGAAGCCGATCTCGACTGGAAGCCGGTGCGCAACCTGTCGATCCAGGCGGGCCTGAGCCTGCTGCACAGCGAGATCGACGACCAGAACCTCGAAGCGCAGGTCTGCGCGTTCGGCGGTGCGGTAACCTGCACCGTGCTCGATCCGCTGCGCAAGCAGGGCTCGCTGTTCCTGGCGAAGATCGACGGCAACCCGCTGCCGAACGCGCCGGAATACAATCTCAGCCTCAACGCGCGGTACGATGTGCCGCTCGCCAATAGCGGCCGCGTGTTCGTCTCGACCGACTGGAACCTGCAGGGCTACACCAACTTCGTCCTGTACGAGACCAAGGAGTTTACCGCGAACGGCAACTTCGAGGGTGGCCTGAAGATCGGCTATGCCGCGCCGGACGACGCCTGGGAGATCGCAGGCTTCGTGCGCAACATCACCAACGAGATGAATCTCAAGGGCGTGATCGAGAACTATCGCGCTGCCGTGCTCAACGAGCCGCGGGTGTTCGGCGTCTCGCTGAGCGGCAAGTTCAAGTAAGCCCAATCGGCTGCGCCTCCCCCGCCGGGGAGGTGCGACGGACAAGAGAAAAGGGCCGCCGCGGGATCTCCGCGCCGGCCCTTTTTCCTTTACCCGCGCCCGATCAGTTGGACGGGGCGAGCTTGGTGTTCAGCACCCATCCGACATTGTCGTTCTCGTCGGCGACTTCCCACCACAGGCCGTCCTTCTTGCCGGTGGGGTAGAGGATCGCGCCCACCGGCAGCGTGCGGATCACCTTGCCGGTCGCAGCCGGCAGGGTGCGCATCGCCACCGGCGCCTGGGCGGTGAAGGTCTTGGTCGGGGCCGCCTGCGCAGTGCCCTCGTCGCCGGGGCGCACCAGGCCGAGCTCGTTGACCATCTTCGAATAGGCGTCGATGAAGGCCAGCGTTACGATCCGGCCGATATCGGTATTGTCATAGCCGCCGCCGACCGCACCCAGCCCGCCGCCGATGAAGCCGACGCCGCCGCCCGCGCCCCAGCTCACGCTGTTCTTCGAGGCATAGCCTTCCTGGGTGGAGATCGTTTCGGTGGTGCGGACATTGGTGAGCGAGAGGACGGTGTTCGCCTCCATCTTGCGCGACTTGATGCCGCCCAGCAGGCCGCCGATCGGCCCGCCGATGATGCCGCCGGCCGCACCGGCCACGCCGCTGCCCGCCGCATTGCGGTTCGAGGCCTGCACCTCGGCGACCAGAACATAGTCCGCCGCCTTGATCTGGCCCTGGCCGACATTGGCGCCGCGCTGGTGGCCGAGATTGCCGCCGATGTTGCGCTCCAGCTCGGCCGCCTGCAGGCCCGAGCCGCGGTCGACGAGGTTGAAGCAGCCCGAACGCTGGACCAGCACCTTCAGCAGCTTCTGCGGCGGCGCCAGCGAATACTGCGTCCAGCCGCGGGGATCGTCGCCGTCAACGATCGAGAGCGTGCCCAGCTTGCGTGCGCAATGCGGCACGTCCTGCATCGCCTGTTCCTGCGTGCGCTGGGTCTTGGTCGGCTTGCTCTGGGCGAGCGCGGGAACCGTGCCCACGCACAACGCCATCGCCCCGGCGGCGCCGAGCAACTGCTTCATCATGATACTAAAACCTCCCTGTACAACCAGGCGGCCCGAAGTGGGAAGAGACCGCCCCCCGGTCGCGTGCGTAACAGAATGGATCGCGTCGGCCTAGCGCGCTTGCGACCTCGTGCAATCCGGTACTTTGGCTTTTGCCCGCAGCCTGCTATCGGCCGCGGAATCATGGCCACCGACATCACCAAGATCCGCAATTTCTCGATCATCGCGCATATCGACCATGGCAAGTCGACGCTCGCCGACCGGCTGATCCAGCGCACCGGCGGGCTGGCCGACCGCGAAATGTCCGAGCAAGTCCTTGATAACATGGATATCGAGAAGGAACGCGGGATCACCATCAAGGCGCAGACCGTGCGCCTGGAATGGAAGGGCCATGTCCTCAACCTGATGGACACGCCGGGCCATGTCGACTTCGCCTATGAGGTGAGCCGCAGCCTCGCCGCCTGCGAGGGCGCGCTGCTCGTCGTCGACGCAGCCCAAGGCGTGGAAGCGCAGACGCTCGCCAATGTCTACCAGTCGATCGAGCACGACCACGAGATCATTCCCGTGATCAACAAGATCGACCTCCCCTCGGCCGAGCCCGAAAAGGTCCGCGCCGAGATCGAGGACGTGATCGGCCTCGACGCCTCCAACGCCGTGCTCGCCAGCGCCAAGAGCGGCATCGGTATCGACGAGATCCTCGACGCCATCGTCGAGCGCATCCCGTCCCCCAAGGGCGATCCCGCCGCGCCGCTCAAGGCGATGCTGGTCGACAGCTGGTACGACCCCTATCTCGGCGTCGTCATTCTCGTCCGCGTGATCGACGGCTCGATCAAGAAGGGCCAGCAGGTCAAGTTCATGCAGACCGGCACGACCCATCTGGTCGACCGCGTCGGCGCCTTCCGCCCCAAGATCGAGCAGCTGCCCGATCTCGGCCCCGGCGAGATCGGCTTCATCACCGCGCAGATCAAGGAAGTCGCGCAGGCCCGCGTCGGCGACACGCTGACCGACGCCAAGAAGCCCGCCGCCGAGCCGCTCCCGGGTTTCAAGGAAGTCCAGCCGGTCGTCTTCTGCGGCCTGTTCCCGGTCGACGCCGCCGACTTCGAGAAGCTGCGCGAGAGCATCTCCAAGCTGCGCCTCAACGACGCCTCGTTCAGCTTCGAGATGGAAACCTCGGCCGCGCTCGGCTTCGGCTTCCGCTGCGGTTTCCTGGGCCTCCTGCACCTGGAGATCATCCAGGAGCGGCTGATGCGCGAGTACGACCTCGACCTCATCACCACCGCGCCGAGCGTGGTCTACAAGATGAAGCTCACCAAGTCCGCCGGCGAGGCCGAGGGCAAGGAGATCGAGCTCCACAACCCCGCTGACATGCCCGATCCCAACCGGATCGAGGAGATCCAGGAGCCGTGGATCCAGGCGGTGATCTACATGCCCGACGAATATCTCGGGCCGATCCTCAAGCTCTGCCAGGATCGCCGCGGCATCCAGAAGAACCTCACCTATGTCGGCGGCCGCGCCCAGCTGACCTATGAGCTGCCGCTCAACGAAGTGGTGTTCGACTTCTACGATCGCCTCAAGTCGATCAGCCGCGGCTATGCCAGCTTCGACTATGAGCAGATCGGCTACCGCGCCGGCGACCTGGTCAAGATGGGCATCCTGGTCAACAACGAGCCGGTCGACGCGCTGAGCATGATCGTCCACCGCTCGACCGCCGAGAGCCGCGGCCGCGGCATGTGCGAGCGGCTCAAGGACCTGATCCCGCGCCACCTGTTCAAGATCCCGATCCAGGCGGCGATCGGCGGCAAGGTGATCGCCCGCGAGACGATCGCCGCGATGCGCAAGGACGTGACCGCGAAATGCTATGGCGGCGACGCCAGCCGCAAGCGCAAGCTGCTGGACAAGCAGAAGGAAGGCAAGAAGCGGATGCGCGAATATGGCAGCGTGCAGATCCCGCAGGAAGCCTTCATCGCCGCGCTGCGGATGGGCGAGGAGTAAGCGAAACCCAATTCCTCCCCGGAACGGGGAGGAATTGGGTGCGCCGCGTCCTGAAAATTCCTCCCCGGAACGGGGAGGGGGACCATGGGCGCGAGCCCATGGTGGAGGGGTCGCCGCGCAAGCGGCGGGGTTCCCGCGCGCTCGACCCGTACCGCGCCTTGCGGCGCGGCCCCTCCACCCCGCCGCTGCGCCGCGCGGTCCCCCTCCCCGTGCCGGGGAGGAATTCAGGTTCGCCGCTTCACCGCCCCCGCGCCGCCTTCCATTCCGCCCAGCTGTCCGACCGCGCGGCGGCTTCCCATTCGACCTGCGCCGCGGCCATGCGGCGTTCGGCGTCGCGTTGCGCGCGGCGGCGTTCGTCCCAGTCGGGGCCGCTGACCGTCGAGGTGCCCGGCGACCGCGCGTACAGGGGCAGCGGCGGGCGCTCCGGCTCGCCGCACTCGGCCCAGACCTTTCGGCGCATCGCGTCGAGCTTCGCGCTCATCGGATGCGCGAATTCCTGCTCGCGGCCGTGCTTGCCATAGTCGGTCGTGAAGAAGGTGATCATCGCGTCCGACATGCCGGCATTGGCGAGGATCAGCTCGATATGGGTGAGCTGGCGCAGCGTATAGTCGGCGGCGACGATCCGGCCCTCCAGCCGCAGCTGGCGCTCGCTGCGCACCTTGGCGGCATAGCGGGTGAACAGCGTGTCGAGGACCTGGCGCATCTCCTCGGGCATCTTCGCGTCGGGCTCGGCCAGCGCCATGTACTCCGCCTTGCGCCGCGCGCACACCGGGCAGGGGGCAGGCGCCTCCTCGCGCGCGCCCTCCTCGCGCTTAAGCGTATCGGGATGGCGGGTGCCGGGCGGCAGCGCGGCGGGTGCGCCATATTTCTCGGGATTGCGGTGGCGCAGGATGAACATCAGCAGGCGATCATTGTACCAGCGCTTCTCGCCGCACTGCTCGCCCTTGTAGAAGACCGGCACCGGCACGCCCTCGATCGCGCGTTCCATCGCGATGTCGCCCAGCCGATCGAGCCCGGCGGTGAGCGCCGCCTCCCAGGCGGCGCGGAAGCCGGCGCCTTGCGGGTGGAGGCGCAGCATATAGGCGCCCTCCTTGGCCATGTTGATCGACCGCGCCGCCGCGGTGACCGACCCGGTGGCGGCAAGCGCGGCGATGAACGCCCGCTGCCGCGCGGGCGTCCAGCCGTCGACGCGATGTTGGCGGGGTACCGGGGTGAAGTCCGGCACGACGAAGTCGGGGTTCGAGCGGTTCTTCATGCCTACGCATATAACCAAATAGGTTCGTGTAGGAAAGGGGGGCTCTCACTCGCGAGAGTCAGACTTGCTGTCGATTGACGGTTCGCTGAACTACCAGCGTTGGCATAAGATGCTGGGAATGATGCGAAATTCAGTTGGCGCCATTCGGAAGATGTTCCCCTTTTCTTCTGGCTGGAAGTTTTGTATAGAAGACGAGCTGACTTGGCCCTTATTTCCGCTTGGCCCCTTGCGGGTGCAGGTTCGGAAGGCGGGGACCATCGCGTGGCGATGAGCCTCGCGGTGCAGGTCGATGCTTCGGCGACACTTATCGTCGGCGCTTCGCCTGAAGGACGCCCGCACGCCTCGGCCTTTACGTGCGAGACTGGGGTTCCGTCACTGGCGGCCTGCCGAACAGTCTCCGAACATAAGTGTTGGCCAGGGCGACGAGCCGCGCAAGGGCTTGACGCGCCGAAAAAGCTGCTAAGCTGGACCGGGGAGTTATTGCGATGCGTGGACGCGGAGTTGGTTCGGCGCGCTCGGCGGGGTGGTCCCGACTGATTGCGACCGTTTGGTCACTGGCCCTTATTTCCGCTTGGCCCCTTGCGGGTGCAGGTTCGGAAGGCGGGGACCATCGCGTGGCGATGAGCCTCGCGGTGCAGGTCGATGCTTCGGCGACACTTATCGTCGGCGCTTCGCCTGAAGGACGCATCTGGCCGGGGGGAATCGATGTCGGCAGGCCCCACAGCTAGGCAGCCCAACTATAAGTCACTCTGCAAACGCGTCCGCTCGACTCGCGTCTTAGTGCGGGCGTGGCATGCGATCCGGCGTAATGCTGAGACGTCTCAACAGGACGCAACCAAGAATAAAGCTAAGATATTTGGTGAAGATCTTCCGAAGAATCTCCGCGTTATTCAGGACCGATTGAAGAAGGGCTACAAGTTCGCCCCGGCTTATGGAGCTACGCCGCCCAAGGGGGGCGGCAAAGTTGGCAAGCGACCCATTGTTGTCGCTCCCCTCGAAGATAGGATCGTTCAGCGGGCAATCCTTGACGTGTTGCAGGACGCGACTGAGGTTGCGGGGGTGCAGCGCGTTTTGCGAACCCCCACGTCGATAGGGGGCATCAAGGGGCGTGGTGTAGACCATGCTATCGCCATCTTTGACGAGCGGGTGAAGGCTGGCGATCGCTTTGTCGCGGGGTCCGATATATCCGGGTTTTTCACGAAGATACCTCGCGAGCGTGTTCTTGCGTTTTTTGAACGTGAGGGCGTTGAAGCGGATTTTCTACGACTTATTCGTGACGGTCTCACGGTAGAGTTGTCGAACGTCGACAAGTTGAGCGACGACGATCTGAAGATGTTTCCCACTGGCGCCGATGGTGTTGCGCAAGGCTGTCCTCTATCGGCGCTGGCGGGCAATATCGTGCTCGAGTCTTTTGATAGCGAGATGAACGGCCGCGGCATCACGTGCATCCGATACATCGATGATTTTCTTGTGATTGGAAAAACGCGCGCTTCCGTCGAAGCGGCAATGCGCGCTGCTCGAGGTATGCTCAACGAACTCGGCATGAGTATCTACGATCCGGCGACATCTCCCAAAAAGGCGTTTATCGGCGAAGTCGATGAAGGGCATCCATTCCTCGGCTATGAACTGCGGCCAGGAAGCTATCCGCCATCGCTCGACGCGCGCGCGAGATTGCACGAGCAGATTGCCGCATTGATAGCTAGCGGGCAAAAGGCAATCACAAAAGCCGTCTCCGGACGCGCCCTGACTAGTCAAGACCGATGTTACGCACAGACTCTGGTGCGTCTTGATCAGACCATCAGAGGTTGGCGTAGATCGTTTAAGAGCTCTAAATGTCCAGCTGTGTTTGAGCAGCTCGATAGAGAGATCGACCGCCGGTTACATGACTTCCGAGCTTTTTATCTAGATAAGATTAGAAACCGCACACCAGCGCAGCAGCGAATGGCCGCACGGGTGTCTCTCGTATCCGAGCAGGTAGAGGCGCACTAGAGCGCGCAAAATGCGCAAGCTGGCGGACACGTTGGGAAGCTTGGCGTTGTGTGTCTAAGCTTGTTCGATCAGATCTGTCAGAATTAGGCTGTCTGTCCAGCCGCTCTGCCAATCCTACGCCTGCTCCACCTCCCCACCACGCCGCGCCGCCTGCACAATCACCGCCGACCCCAGCAGCGCTGCCGAGACGATCGCCGCCACCGCCACCAGCCCGCCGGTGGTGATCCGCGCCTCCAGCGCCACGCTGTCGCCGACGCGCAGGGTGGCATGGGCGCCGGTCGGGGCGGCGCGGGGCGAAGGCATGGGGAGGGGATCGGACATGGCCGCTTCTACCGCGAATCCCGTTTTGAGGCACGCGCCGCGTGCCGGTCGCGCGATCGTTCCGCCGCCGAATGAACCATTCCGGCAGACCAACGTTATGGGGCCGTCCTTATCAGATGGTTTCCAGCGTGAGTCAGAACGTGTCGCAGCCCCGTCCCTCCCAGCCAGCGCGGTCTCGCCGCTGGGGGATTCCGGGAGTCGCGGCGGCACTGGTCTGCGCCGCGCCGGCCCTCGCGCAGGGCTATGCCGCCAGGCAGCTCGGCGACTGGACGGTCGCCGCGAGCAAGGATGGATCGGGCTGCTTCATCAGCCGCAGCTTCGACCAGCCCGGGGGCACCACGCTGCTGCTGGGCATGGACCGCGACGGCAGCAACCATTTCTCGGTGCTCAACGAGAATTGGTCGATCCGCCCGCAGGACCGGCTCAAGCTCACCTTCCGCCTCAGCCAGGGCGGCTACCCCAATCACCAGGCGATCGGCATCGTCGCGGACGGCAAGCAGGGCTTCGTCGCGGCGTTCGATCCCAAATTCCCGACGTCCTTTGCCGGCTCCAGGGCGCTGCACATCGATCGCGGGTCGACGCCGGTGGCGCGGCTGCCGCTCGACGGCAGCGGGGCTGCGGTGGCGGAGCTCCGGCGCTGCGTCGCGGCGCAGCACGGGCCGGCCAAGGCGGCGGCGAGCGACGACGGAATTCCCCGCGATCCCTTCGCCGAGCGCCCCAAGCCGAGGCGCAAGCGGTGATGCGGGAACACTTCGCCCCGTGCACGGCTCGGTCCGACGGACATCCGGCACAGCCGGGCCGAATCGGGATTGTTGCAGGCCCGTTGCTCCGGCTTGGTGACGGAGCCTTAAGTTTTCTTAACGAGTGAAAGGTGTGTATATGCGTACTGGTATCAAGTTTGCTCCCCTCGCGGCTCTGATGATCGGCAGCGTCGCGCTGAGCGGTTGCGCCACCAAGAAGTTCGTCCGCGAGCAGATCGCCCCGGTGAGCCAGCGCGTCGATGCGCTCGAGACGCGCCTCCAGGAGACCGACGGCACCGCCAAGCAGGCGCTGTCGCAGGCCCAGGCCGCTGCCGGCCAGGCCCAGCAGAACGGCCAGCGCCTCGACCAGATCAACGGCCGCGTCGACACGCTCGACCAGCAGACCCAGGCGCTGTCGCAGCAGGTCCAGCAGCAGCGTGCCCGGGGCAAGCGTCCGCGCAACTAAGCGGAAACCTTGCCGCACCGGCCTTCGGGCCGCGGGTTTCGGGTGGCCGCGCTTCGGGGCGGTCACCCTTTCTTTTGAGCGCCCCTTTTCGTGAGCGACGTATCGATGATCCAAGGCTTACTCGCGCTGGCCGGGCTGGCGCTGCTCGTTCCCCCTGCCGCCGCTGTTCCCCTCCAGGATGCCAAGCCCAAGGCCGCCGCGCCCAAGAAGGCCGCGCCGAAGAAGGGCAAGCGCGCCGCTGCCGCCAAGCCCAAGGCCGCGGTCGCCAAGCCCGCCGCGCCCAAGCTCCAGCCCTCGGCGGCGACGCTGCGGGTGCAGGACTGGGTGTCCTCGGCCGGGGACAATCACGGGCTGCCCTATCTGATCGTCGACAAGCCCCATGCCGCGCTGTTCCTCTACGATGCGCACGGCAAGCAGCTCGCCGCGGTGCCGGTGCTGATCGGCATCGCCCCGGGCGATGACGCGACGCCGGGGATCGGCGCCAAGCAGCTCTCCGAGATCGGCCCTGCGGAGAAGACCACGCCGGCCGGGCGCTACCTCGCCAAGTTCGGCCTGGCGATCGGCAAGGAGCGGGTACTGTGGGTGGATTACTACACCTCGGTCGCGCTGCACCCGGTGCCGACGGGGGCCGCGGCGCGCAAGGAGAAAAGGCGCGAGCGGCTCGCCTCGCCGACGCCCGACGACAACCGCATCACCTTCGGCTGCATCAACGTGCCCTCGAGCTTCTACGCCAAGCTGCTCAGCCCGATGTACAAGGGCAAGGGCGGCTATGTGTATGTGCTGCCCGACAGCAAGCCGATCGAGGAGGTGTTCCCCGCGCTCCACGTCCGGTCGGTCGCGGCGCGCTGAGCCACAAGAAAATGCCCGGCCGCTGGGGAGCGACCGGGCGAGGCGGGTTCTTCGGGGGGGCGAAGATCAGAAGTTGAAGCGCACCGAGGCGGCCAGCGTGCGGCCCTGCACCGATCGCGCCCAGCCGATGCCGGTGGTCGGCATGCTCGCCTGGCTGATGTCGAGGAAGCCCTTGGCGTTGAACAGGTTGGTGCCGGTCAGCGCGACGTCGATCGCCTTGGTCGGGTGCAGGATCACGAAGCCGCCGACGGTGGTGAAGCCGGGCATCTTCAGCTGGTTGCTGTCCTGTGCGTAGCTGCTGGTGATCGTCACCACGCTCGCGCCGATCGTGGCGTATTTGGTCTCGACCTGCGGCGTCGCCTGCAGCGTCCAGGCCGGCTGGTGGCGCGGTTCCTTGCCGGTCAGCGTCGGGTCGATCTTGTCCTCGGTGATCTTGGCCTTGGTGTAGGTGGCGCCGGCGACCATGCTGAACGGCCCGCGGCGGATGCCGCCCTCCAGCTCGAGGCCATAGGTGCGGTACTTGCGATAGGTCCAGGTCGCGGTGGCGTTGAGCTGGTTGTGGTCGTCGGCATAGGCGAGGAACGTCGTGGCGTTGAAGGTGATGCCGTTCTTGCGGAACTTGAGGCCGCCTTCGAGCTGTCGGACGATATCGAACCCGTGTTCGGACGCGGTGAGCTTGCCGGTGCCGTTGTCGATCGCGCTGGTGAACAGGATCTTGTCGGCATTGGCGCGGCCGCCGCGGCTATAGCGGGCGAAGAAGGCGAGCGGTTCGGCGGCGCGATAGTTGATGCCGGCCGAATAGCTCAGATATTTGAAGGTGTAGTCGACCGGCGCCGGCCGACCGAGCGGCAGCGCCGAGACGCGGGTTTCCGGCGCGCTGATCCTGCCGTCGCCGTTCATGTCGACGCTGACCGTACCGTTGCGGCCGTCGCCGAGATCGGCGCCGACCATCCAGCCCCGGGCGCTGCCGGTATCGTAGCGCAGGCTGCCGCCGATCGCGAGCTTGCCGAAGTGATAGTTGACCGAGGCATAGGGCGCGAAGAAGCTGTAGTCGACGTCGAACGAGCGGCGCAGGCGCGGCCCGTTGCGGCTATAGGCGTAGATGCCGTCCTGCGTCTGGGCGACGCCCGCGGCGCTGGTGAGGTTGACCAGCGCGCCGCGGCCGCCGCCGACCACGTCGGTCACCATCGAGATCTGCAGCGCCTCGACGGCGATCGTCTGGGTCGCGACATAGACGCCGCCGGTGACGGTGAGGTCGCCCTGGCCGAGCTTCCAGACGCGGGTGCCACGGAAATCATTGGCGAAATGATCGCCATTGCGCAGATTATAGGTGTTGACGAAGAAGTTGGCGAGCAAGCCGTTCCCGTTCGCATTGGCCGGCACCGGCTTGCCGGCATCGGGGCCGGTCGCGTAGGTGGCGGTGGCCCCGGTGCCCGCCAGCGAGGCGGCCAGCGTGGCGAGCGGCGCGACGGTGCTGGGGAAGCCGCGCAGGAATTCGCCCGAGGTGTTGGCGTAGCGCATCCGGTTCGTCAGCGTCCAGCCGCCGAGTTCGAACTGCGCTTCGAGCCCCAGCGACTTGGACTGCGGGTTCTGGCCGTTCTTCACCGGATAGCGGGCGATCTGGTTGTTGCCGTCGAGCGTGATCATCGCGCTGACGTTCGGCGAGAACATCGTGTCCTTGAGAATGTCGAAGCCCGCGATGTTGCCGATCACCGGCTTGTCGTTGGTGCCGGTGATGGTCACCGGATAGGTGGCATAGCTCGGCGCACGGTCGTCGAGCAGCTTCGCATAGGCGCGGATATAGCCGTTGGCGAAGGTCTTGGTGACGTTGAGCTTGACCTGGCCGCCCTTGAACGAGGTCATGCCGGTTTCGCGCGGCCCTTCGCCGACGCGGTAGAAGCCGCCGACATGGAAGCGCAGGCTGTCGCTGAGCTTCGCGCCGTAATCGAAGTCGACGCGCTTGAGATCGTAGTCGAGCCCCGCCGTCACCTGGATCGCGCCGCCCTCGACCTCGCCGGTCTTGGAGATGAGGTTGATCAGGCCGCCGGGCGACCCGGTGGCGAAGGTGGACGCCGAGCCGCCGCGGATCGTCTCGATCTGGCCGATCGTGAAGTCGGCGCGGACGAACGAATCGCCGGCCATGTTGAAGATGTCGTTGAACTCGACGACCGGCAGGCCGTCCTCCTCGATCTGGACATATTTCGAGCCGCCCGAACCGATCGGCAGGCCGCGCACGGTATAGTTGTTGTTGCCCTCGCTGATGCCGTTCTCGACCCGGATGCCCGCCATGGTGCGCAGGATGTCGGCGAGCCCGACCGGGCCCAGCTTCTGCGCCTCACTGCCCTTGAGCGAGCTGGTGGAAGTGGCGCTGTCCAGCCGGTCGCGACCCTTGGCGACGCCGGTGGAGAAGACTTCCTTCTCCGGCTCCGCCTGCGCTTCTTGCGGTTCGGCCGGGCGATCGGGCTTGGCGTTGGCCTGTGCCATGGCCTGGGTGGAAACGGACGTGGTTGCGATCAACGTTAACAGTAGCGCTGAAATCCTCACCGGTGCGACCCTTTTTTCGTTGCGGGCGTGATCCCTCTTGTCGCAATTATAGGCGGGCAACGGGGTGCCAGGGTTGCGGCGGCGTGCAGTTATACTTGCAATTGTCGTTCCATACGTAATCGACCGGAGGTGTTGATTTGGGGCTTGTCCTGCGTTGTCAATATAATGTTTGAAGAGGAAAGATGTTACTTTGACGAGTGTTGTACGGGGATGTGCACAGGCGCGTGCCAGTGGGCCGCGTTGCACCGCCAATCGATGGGGGAGCAGATAGGCCGAGGCAGGATCGCCCGGCATTTTACGGTTTTCTAAGCCGGGTCTGCCATGGTCCGCCTCTCCGCCGCTTCCGGCGAAGCAGCATCCGGGGAGAGTACCATGCAGCGCCTGCCGCTGATCGCGCCGCAGCCGCCGCGGTTGAGCCTGATGACCGACGCGCTCCGCGCGATCGAGGCGCGCGGCACCTATTCCAACGGCGGCCCGGTGATGCGCGGGTTCGAGGCGGCGGCGACGGCGCGGCTGTTCGGCGGCCAGGGCGAGTGCCTCGCGGTCGCCAATGCGACGATCGGGCTGATGCTGGCGATCCGCCACGCCGCGGGGCCGCGCGCGGGCGGCGATGCGCTGGCGCTGGTGCCCGCCTTCACCTTCGCCGCGACCGCGCAGGCGGTGCAATGGGCCGGGCTCACGCCGGTGCTGTGCGACATCGATCCCGAGGATTGGACGATGCGTGCCGATGCCGAGGCGGCGGCGTTCGACCGCTACGGCGATCGCATCGCGGTGGTGGTGCCCTATGCGACCTTCGGCGCGAGCCTGGATCTGGGGCGGTACCGCACCTACCACGATCGGGGCATCGGCGTGGTGGTGGATGCGGCAGCCTCGCTCGGCACCATCGACGCGGACGGCAACCAGTTCGGCACCGGCGCACCGTTCCCGGTGGTCACTTCGATGCACGCCACCAAGGTGTTCGCCACCGCCGAGGGCGGGCTGATCCATAGCGGAGACACCGCGCTGGTCGAGACGCTGCGGCGGATGAGCAATTTCGGCTTCGACGGCGGCCGTTCGGCGGAGGGGCCGGGGCTCAATGCCAAGCTGCCCGAGGTGCTGGGGCTGCTCGCCACGGCGAAGCTCGACGATCTCGAACGCATCGCCGCGCACCGCGCCGCGCTCGACCGAGCCTATCGCGAACGGCTGGCCGGTTTTGCCGATGCGCATGGCTTCCAGTTCCAGGCGCTGCGCGGCGCGCGCCCGGCGCTGCAATTCCAGTCGCTGCTGTTGCCCCGCGCCTTTGCCGGGCACCGCGCCGCGATCATCGCGGCGCTGGCCGAGCAGGGGATCGGCGCCGGCCACTATTTCAGTCCGCATCTCGGCGAGCAGCCTTGGTTCCGCAGCAGCTGCGTAATCGACCGCGCGCTGCCGGTCGCCGACGAGATCGCCGGCCGCATCCTCTCGCTGCCGGTCACCGACGGGATGACCGAAGCCAATGTCGACACCGTGTGCTCCGCGCTGATCGATGCCTGCCGCACCGCAGGGCTCGAAGGGTTGCGGGTCGAGCGGCGCGGGTGGACGGTGCATTCGTCGCTGATTATCGGCGGCGGGCCGGCGGGGACGGCGCTGCTCACCGCCGCGACCAAGGGCGACCAGCTGGTGACGCTGGCCGAAAGCGGGCTGGCGATCGTCGAGCGCGACGCGGTGCTCGGGCGCGGCGAGATCGGCAGCTATGCGATCACCTCGGACAGCACCGCCGAGACCTTCCTGACCGCGGTGAAGGACAATGTGCATGGCGACATCGCCGCGCTGACCGAGCACCCTGCCGGCCGCGAAGTGGCGCTCTATGCCGGGCGGCTGGGGGTGCCCTTGGCGCGCTCCACGCCGCTGCTGGAGGCGACCGGGGCGCGGCTGGGCTCGCTGGTCGCGCAGCATGGCGGCGTGGTCGCGACGCGCTCCGAAGTGGTGGATGCGCGGCGCACCCCGCAGGGCGACTGGGCGGCGCGGGTGCGCAACCTGCTCACCGGCGACGAGCGCGTGATGCGCGCGGCGAACCTGGTGATCGCCACGGGCGGCTACCAGGATCGCGCGCATGTTGCCGCGGAGATGATTGCCGGCGCACCGATCGGTGACCTGGCGGGCGACCGGCTCGTGCTGGGCGACGACTTCCTGCGGCTCGGCGGACTGGACCGGCTGCGCGCGCGGCTGGCGGGCGTGCGGGCGCCGCGCATCGCCATCGTCGGCGGATCGACCAGCGCCATGGCGGCGGCGGTGCTGCTGCTCAAGGCGAGCCCCGCGCTGCCATTGGGGGCGGGGGCGCTGCGGCTCTATCATCGCCGGCCGCTACGGCCCTTCTATCGCTCGGTCGAGGAAGCGCATGGCGACGGCTTCACCGATTTCGGGCCGGACGACATCTGCCCCCTGAGCGGCTTCGTCTATCGTCTCGCGGGCTTCCGGCTGGAGGCGCGCGAACTGGTGCTGCGGATGCTCGGCGTCGGTGGGCGCGCACCCGATCCCCGCATGGCGCTGTGCCGGCTGACCGGCGAGAACGACGCCGAGATGCGCGCCGAGCTGGAAGCGGCGGACGTCGTGATCGGTGCGCTCGGCTATCGCCCGCGCGCGCTGCCGCTCTACGACGTCGACGGTGCGCGCATTCCGCTGATGGCCGACCATCCCGGCCGGCCAAGGCTGGTCGACCAGCAATGCCGCGTGCTCGATGCAGAGGGGCGGGTGTTGCCCGGCGTCTATGGCCTCGGGCTCGCCTCGGGCCATGTGCCCGACGGGCAGCTGGGCGGCGAGGCGAGCTTCAGCGGCAAGGCGAATGGCCTGTGGCTGTGGCAGAACGATATCGGCCGGATGATCGTCGACCAGATCCTCGCCGATCGGGCACGCGCGGCGGCATGAGCCCGACACCCGCCATCTCGGTGGTGATGGCGACCTATAATGGCGCCGCGCTGCTGCCCGAGACCTTGGCCAGCCTGCAGGCGCAGACGTTCGGCGACTGGGAGCTGGTGGCGGTCGACGACGGCTCGCGCGACGATACCGTGGTGGTGCTGCGGGGCGCGGGCGACCCGCGGATCCGGGTGATCGAGAGCGCGGTGAACGGCGGGCCGGTGGTCGCGCGCAACCGCGCCTTCGCCGCCGCGCGCGGGCGCTACATCGCCGGGCTCGACCAGGACGATCTCTGCCTGCCCGAACGCTTCGCCCGGCAGGTCGCCTGGCTCGATGCGCATCCCGACACCGTGCTGGTCAGCACCGCCGCCGATTGCCTGGTCGAGGGGCGGGTGCGGGCGGGGCAGTGGGTGCGGCCGCTGACGCCGGGGCTGATCGACTGGCTGATGCTGGTGCAGAACCCCTTGGTCTGGTCCTCGGTGCTGTTCCGCGCCGACGCCGCGCGCCGGCTCGACATCTTCGAGCGGCCCGAATGCCGCTATGTCGAGGATTTCGACCTCTACCATCGCCTGCGCGCGTTCGGCCGGATCGACCAGATCGATACCGTGCTGACGCGGTACCGTCAGCACGCCGGCGGCGCCTCGCAGGTTTTCAACGGGACCATGACCGCGCATGCCGAGACGCTGCTGCGAGATCGGCACCGGGCGCTGCTGGGCGAGACCGCGCCGGACATTGCCGGGCTGCTGGTGCGGTATGTGATGGCCAAGACACCGATCGGTGACCGTGCGCTGCTGCGCCGCCTGATCGACGGGATCGCGGTGCTTCGGGCGCATTTCGGGCAGCAGGGGCACGATGCGGCGACACTGGCGCGGGTGGACCGGGAGATTTCGCGGCTCTGGTGGCGCCTGTGCCGGACGGCGGTGCGCTCCGGCCGCCTGCCGCTGCAGCAGGCGCTCGCCGCACGCCCGCCGGCGGCGGCGCTGGGCGATGCGCGGCCGGTCGACCTCGTGGCGAGCGGATTGATCGGCGCGGCCCGGGCGGTTGGGCAGCGCAGGGCATGGCGCCGCCTCGCTTGACAGGCCGCCGTCGACCCGCGAACCGGATATGATCGCTTCCCCGGAGGTTTCGCGTCCATGCCCGTTTCGCCGACCCCGACCCGCCGCTGGCTGCTCGCCACGCTCGCCGCCACGCTTGCTGTTCCCGCCCAGGCTGCGCCCCGCGCCCCGCTGGTGCTTGCCGCGGCGAGCCTGCAGGAAGCGATGAATGCGGCCGCCGATGCGTGGGCGCGGCTGCGGCATGCACGGCCGGTGCTGTCCTTCGCCGCCTCCTCGGCGCTCGCCCGGCAGATCCAGTCGGGGGCGCCGGCGGACCTGTTCGTCTCGGCCGACGAGCCCTGGATGGACGCGGTGGACAAGGCGGGCAAGCTCGCCCCCGGCACCCGCGTCGCCTTTCTCGGCAATCGGCTGGTCCTCGCCGGTGCGGCGGCGGACCGGCGCAATGTGCCGCTCGACCGCGCCGGACCGCTGCTCGCCGCGATCGGCCAGGCGCGGCTGGCGATGGCCGATCCCGATGCGGTGCCCGCGGGGCTCTACGGCAAGGCGGCGTTGCAGAAGATCGGCGCCTGGGATCGGCTGGCGCCCCGGGTGGTACGCGCCGAGAATGTGCGTGCCGCACTCGCGCTGGTCGAGCGCGGGGCGGCGCCCTTCGGCATCGTCTACGCCACCGATGCGCGTGCCTCTGCCAAGGTGCGGATCGCTGGCATCTTCCCGGCAGCGAGCCATCCGCCGATCCGCTATCCGGTGGCGCGGCTGAAGACCGCCGCCAGCCCCGATGCCGAGCCGTTCCGCCGCTTTCTGATCAGCGCGCGCGGCAAGGCGATCTTCGCACGCTACGGCTTCACGCCGCTATGAGCATGGCCGCGTGCTGAGCGCCGAGGAATGGGGCATCGTCCTCCTCTCGCTGAAGGTGGGGGGCGTGGCGGTGCTCGCGGTGCTGCCGCTGGCCTTCGCGCTGGCCTGGCTGCTGGCGCGGGTGCGCTTTCCGGGCAAGCTGCTGCTCGATGCGCTGGTGCATCTGCCCTTGGTGGTGCCGCCGGTGGTGACCGGCTGGATGCTGCTGCTCGCCTTTGCACCGGCGGGGCCGATCGGCGGGTTGCTCGAACGCTGGTTCGGCGTGACCGTGCTGTTCCGCTGGAGCGGGGCGGCGATCGCGGCCGGCGTGATGGCGCTGCCGCTGATGGTGCGCGCGATCCGGCTCTCGCTGGAAGCCGTGGACCAAAGGCTGGAGCAGGCGGCGCGCAGCCTCGGCGCCGGGCCGGTGCGGACCTTCGCCACCGTTACGCTGCCACTCGCGCTGCCGGGCGTGCTGGCCGGGCTGGTGCTCGGCTTCGCGCGCGCGCTGGGCGAGTTCGGCGCGACCATCTCCTTCGTCTCCAACGTACCCGGCGAGACCGAGACGCTGCCGCTGGCCATCTATTCGGCGCTGCAGGTGCCGGGGGGCGAGGGGCAGGTGCTGCGGCTGGCGGGGGTGTCGATCGCGATCGCCTTTATCGCGCTGCTGGCGTCCGAGCTGGTCGCGCGGCGGACGGGCAGGGGTACCCATGTCCTTTGACATCGACGTGCGCCGCACGCTGGGCGAGACCGAGATCGCCTGCCGCGTCGCGCCCGGCGCGGGGGTGACGGTGCTGTTCGGCCCCTCGGGCGCGGGCAAGTCGAGCGTGCTCAACATGGTCGCCGGGCTGCTGCGCCCCGATGCCGGGCATATCCGGGTGGGCGGGCGCACGCTGTTCGATGCCGCCGCAGGCGTCGACCTCCAGCCCGAGGCGCGGCGTGCCGGCTATGTCTTCCAGGAGCCGCGGCTGTTCCCGCACCTGCGCGCCCGCGCCAACCTGCTCTATGGCTGGCGCAAGGGTGGGGCGGTGGACGTGGACCGGGTGATCGGCCTGCTCGGCATCGCGCCTCTGCTCGATCGCTGGCCGCGCACGCTTTCCGGCGGCGAGGCGAAGCGGGTGGCGATCGGCCGCGCACTGCTCACCGATCCGGCCTTCCTGCTGCTCGACGAACCGCTCGCCTCGCTCGACCGCCCCCGGCGCGAGGAGATTCTGACGCTGCTGGAGCGCCTGCGCGACGACATCGGCCTGCCGATCCTGCTCGTCACCCACGAACGCGCCGAGGCGGAGCGGCTGGGGGACCGGATTGTGGCGTTCGGGGAGTAGGGGGGGGGCGCTCAGCCGATCGCGTTCATGCGAACGGCGCGCGTAAGCTGGTGGGGCCGGTACGGCTTCGGCAGGAAGACGGCACCCATCTCGTCGTCCTTGAGCACCGATGGATCGCCTCCGGAGGAGATGATCACGTGCACCAGCGGATCCGACGCGCGAATCTCGGCAGCAAGCTGTAATCCGTCGAGCAACCCGGGCATGTGCAGGTCCGTCAACAGGACGTCGATATCGTGCTTGGCCGCCAGTGCCAGCGCTTCCGAAGTGTCGGATGCCTCCAGAACCTGGAAGCCTTCCTCTTTGAGCAGGGAGGCTGCCAGTATTCGGATGTAATCCTCATCGTCCACGATAAGGATGGTCGAGGAGAATTCGTGTCCCATCTTCGCTCCCTTAGCACGTGAGAATGAAATCGGGGTGCGCTCGTTCCACAACCTAAGTTTGCTTGACGTATATTAACCACGTCTTGTCTGGACTTGTTGCTGTCGAACGCTCCTAACGCTTCGTTGCTCCGTGCCATGGTCTTAGTACCTAATTGTCGACCCCGTTCGAGATCGGCAGAAGGGCGCTACCGGGACAGTCTCTCAGACAAGCCGGGTCGCACGGCGCCGGAGCATTCCCCCGCAAGCTCCGTGCGGCACAAGGAATAGCCCGCCTCCCCCTCGGCGGGCTCTTCTGGCTATCGGACAGGGGCCGGTTGGATCGCAGCGATGTAGCGCTACTATTTCCACGTGCACGACGGTGGCGGCGCACTCCTCGATCCCGAGGGCACCGACCTCCTCGACGACGACGCGGCGCTGCGGACCGCAATCGGGTTCGTCCGTTCGCTTCTCTGCGAGGACCTCACCAACGGCCTTCTCGATCTGCGTGGGCGCATCGAAGTGGTACGGTCGAGCGGCGAGCTTCTGCGCGTTCTCCGGTTCGCGGATTGCATCTGCGTACTGTCTGGCCGCGTCTGAACTTGTGTGTGTGGGGCGTTCCCCCTTTCAAGTATATGTCGGAGAACCAATCCACGTCCGGAAAATCATTGGAGCAACTTGCGATACGTTAAGACGTTGATGTGCTGGAGGCAGTTATGACCAGCTCGGAAGAACCCACGGTTCTCGTCGTTGAAGACGAGACCTTTGTGCGCATGATCGCAGCAGACGCGCTCGCCGAAAGCGGCTTTCAGGTTCTTGAGGCGCCCGATGCAACGGAGGCGCTCGCGCTTCTGGAAAAGCATGAAGTTGCGGTCGTATTCACCGACATCAACATGCCGGGGCCGATCGACGGGCTGGAGCTGGCGGATATCGTCTCCACCCGATTTCCGCGCGTGAAGGTGATTGTCACCTCGGGCAAGCAATGGCTGGAGCCGGAAGAGTTGCCCGACGACAGCCTCTTCCTGCCCAAGCCCTACCGGCCGACGCAACTGGCCAGGCTTGTCGGGCAGCAGGCGGGGCGCCTCGCCTAGGGGGCTACGCTCGGGCGTGCAGCCGAGCGAAGGTTCGGCGTACGACCTTACACCCAAGCCTCCTCGCTGATTGCCGATACGCTGGCGACCGGCAGTGCATAAGCCGTGCGTCCCGAATCCCACGCAGGCGCCGCAGCCCCGCCGCCCTCGATACGGAACTGGCCAGCCTGCTCCACCAGCTGGCCGATCTCGGCCATCAGGTTGCGCGCCGCTGCCGAAGTCTCCTCCACCATCGCGGCGTTCTGCTGGGTGGAATTGTCCATCACCCGGATCGTCTCGCTGAGCCGCGAGATCGATTCCGACTGGACGCGGTTGTCCGCCGCCACCTGGCCGAGCAGCTTGTGCACCGACTGGGCGTTTTCCGAGATCGAGCTGAACGCGCCGTCGACATCCTCGACCGCCGCCACCGCGGTGCCGATCTCGACCTGGGTGACGGTCAGCTGGTCGCGGGCGCGGCCGGCTTCTTCCTCGGCGCGCATCGCCAGCGCGGAGACGAGGTCGGCGACGACGGCGAAGCCACGGCCCGCCTCGCCGGCGCGGCCTGCCTCGACGGCGGCGTTCATCGCGAGAACGCGGGTCTGGAAGGCGATCTTGTCGAGGCCTTCGATCACCGCGTCGATGCCCTTGGCGCTCTCCGAGACGCGGCTCATCGCCGTCACCGCATTGCTCACGCGCGCGCGGCCCGAGCTGACCGCCTCGATCGTCTGGTCGGCGCGGCCCACGGTTTCGCTTGCGGCGCGGACCGAAGTGCGCAGGCGTTCGTCGATCTGGCTGATCTCGGCGGTGGTCGTCTCGAGGCTCGCGGCATTGGCTTCGGTACGCCGGGCGAGGTCTTCCGACGCGGCGGTGATCTCGGTCGAGGCGCGGCGCAGCGAGCCGGCGCCGCTATGGACCGAGCCGATCAGGGTGCGCAGGCTGTCCACCGCGACGTTGAAGTCCTGCTTGAGCCGCGCGAACGGGCCGCTGAGGTCGGCATCGACATGGGTGGTGAGGTCGCCGCCCGCCAGCTTCTGCAGCCCCGAGCCGACCGTTTCGACGATCAGTTCGGTGGTCGCCTGCTTCTCGGCATTGGCGGCTTCGACCTGCTGGTTGAACTGCGCGATGGAACGGGCGAGCGCGCCGAGTTCGTCCTGGCGATCGGTTTCGGGCAGCGGCGTACCGGGCTCGGTCACCAGCTTCTCCACCGTGTCGGACAGGGCGATCAGCGGATCGACCAGCCGGCGACGGGCGAGGCGCGCGGCATAGAGCGCACCGCCGATCGCGGCGAGCAGCGTCGCGGCCAGCAGACCGGTGGTGATCCAGCCGAGCGTCGCGCCTGCCTTGGCGGTGCCGTCGGAATAGTGCTCGATCGCATCCGACGCGGCCGCCATCGAGTCTTCGAGAACGGAGAATTGCTGGAAGAAGCCGGGCAGCTGGCGCTTGGCAGCGGCCGGATTGCCGGCGGCGGCGGCGTCGGCGATCTGCTGGGCGGCATTGGCATAGGCGACCATCGGGTCGCCCACCTTGGCGGCGGCGGCTTCGATCGCGGCGTCGCCCTTGAACGCGACGTCCTCGGCGATGCGCGTGCGCAGCGTGCCGAGATGCTCGTCGAGATCCTTGCGCGCATCCTCCAGTTTGATGCCGATACCGGGCTCGCTGGAGGCGAGAATGGCAAGCACGTCGCTGCGCACCGCATCGTGCATCATGTCCGCCTCCATATGATTGCGGAGCAGCCCCGACGCCGTCGCCTGCTCGCTCAGCGCTGCGCCGAGCAGCCAGGACGAGACGATGCCGGTCCCCCCGCAGAGCAGGAAAAGCAGGATGATGGCGATGGTTAGCTTGCGGGTTGCGTACGCGATCGACTGCACGACTTCGCTCCAGGCTTTTGACGCGTCAGCAATGAGAAGCGCCCTCTCCAGAAAAATTATAGACAAGATTCGATAAAACAGAGTCCGGCATCCTAAAACTCTGGTCGTGGGGTGATGGGATGCTTGGTGATGAAGCGTTTTCTGTTCGCCCTCGTGCTGGGCTGTACATTGCCGGACTACGTATTTGCCCAGAGGGTGGTCGATGTGCACCTTGTGGAAACGATTGACGTCGTCAGCGTGGCGCGCGGCGGTGATCGGGAACGGACCTATGTGCTCGACGATACCCACCTCACCGCCGATGCCGATCTGGCGCGGCTGGTCGGCTGGCAGGGCGCTACCGCGCATGTCGATGTGATGAGCACGATGGGCGGGCGGCCCAACGGGGCGGCGGGCACGCTGCAGGGCGTCGACAGCATCGAGGTGGCGAGCCACCATGTCCGGCTGTTCGAAGCCTGGGTGGAGCAGCGCATCGGGCAGCACAGCACGGTGCGCGCGGGCGCCTATGATCTCAACAGCGAATTCTACGTCAATGGCGCGGCGGGGCTGCTGCTCTCGCCCTCGTTCGGCGCGGGATCCGAGCTCGCGGCGACGGGACCGAACGGCCCGTCGATCTTTCCGTCGACCGCGCTGACGGTGCGGGTGGAGCATCGCTTCGGCGACATCGCCTATGCCCGCGCGGCGGTGCTCAACGGTGCGGCGGGATGCCTGGGCGATCCCCACGGGCTCGACTTCAGCTTCCGCGACGGCCTGCTGCTGATCGGCGAGGCCGGGATCGAGCGGCCGGGCCTCAAGATCGCCGGCGGCTATTGGCGCTACACCAAGCGGCATGACGACTATACCGAGGTCGACGCCGACGGCGTTCCCCTCCAGCGGGTCGATCATGGCGGCTATGCGATCGCCGAACTGCAGCTGACCGGCGGGGAGGGCAAGCGATCGCTGACCGTCTTCGGCCGCGCGGGCATGTCCGGCGGTGCCGCGACGCCGTTCCAGGGCGGCTGGCAGGCGGGGTTCCTGGTCGAGCGGCTCATTGCCGGGCGCCCGGATTCGCAGGCCTCGTTCGGGATGAGCCGCGGCGTGACCACCCCGGGCTACCGCGCGGTGCTGCTCGACGCGGGCGCGCGCCCGTCGCGTGCCGAAACGACCTTCGAGCTGACCTATTCGGACCAGCTCGCCACATGGCTGACCGTCCAGCCCGACCTCCAGTTCATCGCCGATCGCGGCGGCGTGGAAAAGGCGCGCGGGGTGGTGGTGGGCACGCTGCGGCTGACGATCGCCTTCTGATCGGCCGGGCTGCGCGCCGCGCGTGCGTCAGGCGCGGGCCGGCGCTTGCCGGTGGCGGCGCAACAGGCCGCCGATGCCCGCGAAGCCGAGCAGCAGCATGCCCCAGCTGGCAGGTTCCGGCACCGCGCTGTCGGTGTCGAACCGGATCGGCGTCTGGGTCAGGTCGACCATGGTGGGCCCGGTCACCTCGAAGGTCAGGCCGGTCACGAAGGCGTTGGGGTTGTCCGGATCCAGCTCCAGCGCCGGATCGATGCCGGCGATGCGGAAGCCCGACACGCCGCCGATCGCCGCGAAGTCGACGAGGAAGGGGGTGCCGCCCGCGCCCACCCCGGTAGCGAACGGAGTCGTCAGGTCGCTGAGCAGGTAGATGGTATAGCCGTCGGGATCGCCGAGATCGGGGAACAGCGCGCTGAGGATGTCCGGGCTGCCCGCGCCGACCTCGAAATCATAGCCGGTCGCGACGATCGGATCGACGAAGACCCGCTGGTTTTGCTGGACCTGGAACTGGAAGCCGAAGCCGGGGCCGCCATTGCCGTTGGTGACGTTGCTGGGCAGCAGCGGCGTGGCGGGTGAGGTGCCGTCGGCGAGGACGGCGCCGTTGCGGATGGAGAATTTGAACACGCCTGCATCGCCGCCGGTCACGTTGGTGATGTTGGTGAAGTTGAGCGCGCCCCTGGACGAGAAGGAGCCGGGGAGCGAATAGAAATGGGCGCCGTCGCCGGCATCGAACCCGGCCTGCGCCGGTACGCCGCCCAGCCCGCCGGTGCCGCCGCTGGCGTCGCCGGTCGTCCATTCGATGCGATCGTAGCGGAACTCGATGTCGAAGTCGCCGGAATTGGTCATTCCGGCCAGCGTCATCTGGAAATTGTTCAGCTTGCTGCCATTCTCTTCGAAATAGCCGACATTGTTCCACGTGACCGTGAAGCTGTTGGCGGATTGGGAGCCGAGATAGACCGCCCCGCAGCCGCTGCAGCGCGTGTCCACGTCCGCCCAGAAGGGCGCGATCAGCGGCGCCGCCGCATGGCCGTCGAACGGCACCGGCGTGAAGCTGGAGATCCCCTGGCCGAAGCTGATACTGCCGTTGTTGTTGACGAAGAAGGATCGCCCCGAATAGCCGAAGAAGTTGATAAGGAACGGGCTGTTCTGCACCGCGCTGAAATCGTCGTCATTGGGCTGCAGGACGAGATTGCCATAGCCTGCCGGGCCGCCCATGCCCCCGCGCAGCGTTGCCGCCCCCGCCGATGTCGCCAGGACGAGCGCCAGCGCGCTCGCCACGGCCGTCGCCATGTCCCGCATGATCCTCTCCCACCCCGACTGTCCCGTATTGGGTAGCAAAGCGGGCGGCGGCTGTTGATCCCTCCCGCGGGACAATCGCCTCCGCCCCGGACAGGATCACCCTCGCGGCGCATGTCGCGCGGTTGGCTTGGGAAAAGCGGAGGGCAGGGGACGCGCGCGGGCGGTGCTGCGGCCAAGTTGATCGACTCCGAACCTTTCCGGCGGTCATGGCACGGCAACGAAAAAGCCGCCGCCCGGCATCCCGGACGGCGGCTCTTTCGTGTCATGCTCGGTCAGGCTCGGCGCCCCCGAACGGGGCGGATCACTCCGCCTCGTTCAGATACTCGCCGGCATCCGCGTCGGTGCCGTGGCCCGAGGGTGCAACCTGCGCCAGGGGATCGTCCCCGGTGCCGGCCGCATCGCGTGCCGAGCGGGCCAGTTCGGCGGCATGCTCTTCCGCCGCGCTCGCCGGCGCGATGAGCGAGGCTTCCTGCATCTTGCGCTGGGCGACGCGCAGCGCCGCATCGCGCGAGGTGGCCGCGACGCGCAGGCGACCCATGCCCGCACCGGTACCGGCGGGGATCAGGCGGCCGACGATCACATTCTCCTTCAGGCCGAGCAGCGTGTCCTTCTTGCCCTGCACCGCGGCTTCGGTGAGCACGCGGGTGGTTTCCTGGAACGACGCGGCCGAGATGAAGCTGCGGGTCTGCAGCGACGCCTTGGTGATGCCGAGCAGGATCGGCTTGCCCTGCGCAGGCTGCTGGCCCGGCTGGAGCTTTTCGTTATGCTCGTCCATCTCGTCGCGATCGACCTGTTCGCCCGCCAGCAGCGTGGTGTCGCCGCCATCGGTGATCTCGACCTTCTGCAGCATCTGGCGAACGATCACCTCGATGTGCTTGTCGTTGATCTTCACGCCCTGCAGTCGATAGACTTCCTGGATTTCGCTGACGAGATATTCGGCCAGCGGCTCGATGCCGAGCACTTCCAGGATGTCGTGCGGATCCGGCGAACCGCCGATCAGGTTGTCGCCACGCTTGACATAGTCGCCTTCCTGAACGTCGATCACCTTCGACTTCGGGACCAGATACTCGACGACCTCGCCGCCGTCCTCCGGCTGGATGCCGATCTTGCGCTTGGCCTTGTAGTCCTTGCCGAACACCACGCGGCCCGAGACCTTCGCGATGATGGCATTTTCCTTGGGCTTGCGCGCTTCGAACAGCTCGGCGACGCGCGGCAGACCGCCGGTGATGTCGCGGGTCTTGGCGGACTCGCGCGCCACACGGGCCAGAACGTCACCGCCCTGCACCGTGGCACCGTCCTCGACCGAGATCACCGCGCCCGGCGCCAGCATGTAGCGGGCGGCTTCGGCGGCATTCTCGCCGGTGAGGGTCATGCGAGGACGCAGGTCCTCCTTCTTGCCCGCACCGCGGAATTCGGTGACGACGCGCTGGGCGATGCCCGTCGCTTCGTCGACCTGCTCGGTCATGGTCTTGCCTTCGATGATGTCCTGATACTTCACGACACCACCGGTTTCGGTGATCACCGGCATGGTGAACGGATCCCACTCGGCCATGCGATCGCCGGCGCTGACCAGGTGGCCGTCGTCGAACATCACATAGGCGCCGTACGGGATCTTGTGCACGGCCAGCTCGCGGCCATCCATGTCCATGATCGCGATCTCGCCCGAGCGGCTGAGCACCACGCGACGGCCGCGCTGATCCTCGATCAGGCGCAGGTCGCGGAACTCGGCCTTGCCGTCCACGGGGGCTTCGAGGTTCGACTGCTCGTTGAGCTGTGCCGCACCGCCGATGTGGAAGGTACGCATGGTCAGCTGCGTGCCCGGCTCGCCGATCGACTGCGCCGCGATGACGCCCACCGCTTCGCCGATGTTCACCGGGGTACCGCGGGCGAGGTCACGCCCGTAGCACTTGGCGCACACGCCGAGCTTGGCTTCGCAGACCAGCGGCGAACGGATCTTCACCGCAGGCGTGCTGAGCGCCTCGATCTGCGCGATCATCGCTTCGTCGAGCAGCGTGCCCACCGGGATCACCACCTGGTTGGTCTTCGGATCGACGATGTCCTCGGCCGTGGTGCGGCCCAGAATGCGTTCGCCGAGCGAGGCGATCACCGAACCGCCCTGCACGATCGCCTTCATCTCCAGCGCGCGCTCGGTGCCGCAATCGTCCTCGAGGACGACGCAGTCCTGCGACACGTCGACCAGACGACGGGTGAGGTAGCCCGAGTTCGCCGTCTTCAACGCGGTGTCCGCGAGGCCCTTACGAGCGCCGTGGGTCGAGTTGAAGTATTCAAGGACGGTCAGACCTTCCTTGAAGTTGGAGATGATCGGCGTTTCGATGATCTCGCCCGACGGCTTGGCCATCAGGCCGCGCATGCCGGCCAGCTGCTTGATCTGCGCCGCCGAACCACGGGCACCCGAGTGCGCCATGATGTAGATGGCGTTGTCGGGCTTCTGACGGCCGGTCTCGGGGTCCTTCTTGACCGCCTTGATCTCGTCCATCATCGCCGCGGCCACCTGGTCGCCGCAACGGCTCCAGGCGTCGATCACCTTGTTGTACTTCTCCTGCTGCGTGATCAGGCCGTCCTGATATTGCTGCTCGAAGTCCTTCACCAGCGCCTTGGTCTCGTCGACCAGGGCAACCTTGGCTTCCGGAATGATCATGTCGTCCTTGCCGAACGAGATGCCGGCCTTGAACGCGTGGCGGAAGCCCAGCGACATGATCGCGTCGGCGAACAGCACGGTCTCCTTCTGGCCGGTGTGACGATAGACCTCGTCGATCACGTCGCCCACGTCCTTCTTGGTGAGCAGGCGGTTGACGACGTCGAACGGCACCTTGTGGCTGTGCGGCAGGCACTCGCCGAGCAGCATGCGGCCCGGGGTGGTCTGGTAGCGCTTGAGGTAGGTCTGGCCGTTCTCGTCCGTCTGCGGCACGCGGCTGGTGATCTTCGAGTGCAGCGTCACCGCGCCGGCGTTGAGGGCCTGGTGGACCTCCGCCATGTCGGCGAGGATCATGCCTTCGCCGGGCTCGCCTTCCTTCTCCATGGTGATGTAGTAGAGACCCAGCACCATGTCCTGCGACGGCACGATGATCGGCTTGCCGTTCGCGGGGGACAGGATGTTGTTGGTCGACATCATCAGGACGCGCGCTTCCAGCTGCGCCTCGAGGCTCAGCGGAACGTGGACGGCCATCTGGTCACCGTCGAAGTCGGCGTTGAACGCCGAGCAGACCAGCGGGTGGAGCTGGATCGCCTTGCCCTCGATCAGCACCGGCTCGAACGCCTGGATGCCAAGACGGTGGAGCGTCGGCGCGCGGTTCAGCAGAACCGGGTGCTCGCGGATCACTTCGTCCAGGATGTCCCAGACTTCCTTGCGCTCCTTCTCGACCCACTTCTTCGCCTGCTTGAGGGTCATGGACAGACCCTTGGCGTCGAGACGGGCGTAAATGAACGGCTTGAACAGCTCGAGCGCCATCTTCTTCGGCAGGCCGCACTGGTGCAGCTTGAGCTCCGGACCGGTCACGATGACCGAACGGCCCGAATAGTCGACGCGCTTGCCGAGCAGGTTCTGACGGAAGCGGCCCTGCTTGCCCTTGAGCATGTCGGACAGCGACTTGAGCGGACGCTTGTTCGCACCGGTGATGGTGCGGCCGCGGCGGCCATTGTCGAACAGCGCGTCGACGGCTTCCTGCAGCATGCGCTTTTCGTTGCGGACGATGATGTCCGGCGCGCGCAGCTCCATCAGCCGCTTGAGGCGGTTGTTACGGTTGATCACGCGGCGATACAGATCGTTGAGATCCGAGGTCGCGAAGCGGCCGCCGTCCAGCGGCACCAGCGGGCGCAGTTCGGGCGGGATGACCGGGACGACGTCCAGGATCATCCATTCCGGGCGGTTGCCGGATTCGATGAAGCTCTCGACGACCTTGAGGCGCTTGATGATCTTCTTGGGCTTCAGCTCCGACTTGGTCGTCGCCAGCTCTTCCAGAAGCTCCTTGCGCTCGCCCTCGAGGTCGAGATCCATGAGCATGATCTTGACCGCTTCCGCGCCGATGCCGGCGGAGAAGGCGTCCTCGCCATATTCATCCTGCGCGTCGAGCAGCTCGTCCTCGGTGAGGAGCTGGAACTTCTCGAGCGGGGTGAGGCCCGGCTCGGTGACGATGTAGCTCTCGAAGTAGAGCACGCGCTCGAGCTGCTTGAGCTGCATGTCGAGCAGCAGGCCGATGCGGCTCGGCAGCGACTTCAGGAACCAGATATGCGCGACCGGCGCGGCCAGCTCGATATGGCCCATGCGCTCACGGCGGACCTTCGAGACGGTCACTTCCACGCCGCACTTTTCGCAGACGATGCCCTTGTACTTCATGCGCTTGTACTTGCCGCACAGGCACTCGTAATCCTTGATCGGACCGAAGATGCGCGCGCAGAACAGGCCGTCACGCTCGGGCTTGAACGTGCGATAGTTGATCGTCTCGGGCTTCTTGATCTCGCCGAACGACCAGCTGCGGATACGGTCCGGCGACGCGATCCCGATCTGGATCTGGTCGAAGGTTTCCGGCTTGGCGAGCGGGTTCGCGAAGTTGGTAAGTTCGTTCATGGCATTTGGTCCTTCAACTCCCCTCCCGCGAGCGGGAGGGGAAGGGGCCCAGGCCGCAGGCCTGGGAAGGGGTGGGCACCCGGTTTCAACCGATCACTCCGCTACAGGCCGGGAGCCCACCCCCCGGCCCCCTCCCGCACGCGGGAGGGGGAGTGCATTCTCTTATTCGGCCGCCTCGGCCAGACCGTCGTCTTCTTCCTGGCTCTTCAGCTCGACGTTAAGGCCCAGCGAGCGCATTTCCTTAACGAGCACGTTGAAGCTCTCCGGAATGCCGGCCTCGAAGGTGTCGTCGCCCTTGACGATCGCTTCGTAGACCTTGGTGCGGCCGACCACGTCGTCCGACTTCACCGTCAGCATTTCCTGGAGCGTATACGCCGCGCCATAGGCCTGGAGCGCCCACACTTCCATTTCACCGAAGCGCTGGCCACCGAACTGCGCCTTACCGCCCAGCGGCTGCTGGGTGACGAGGCTGTACGGCCCGATCGACCGCGCGTGGATCTTGTCGTCGACCAGGTGGTGCAGCTTGAGCACGTACTTGTACCCCACCGTCACCTTGCGGTCGAACGCCTCGCCCGTGCGGCCGTCGAACAGCGTCACCTGGCCGGATTCGTCCAGGCCCGCCATGCGCAGCATCGCCGAGACGTCGGCTTCCACCGCGCCGTCGAACACCGGGGTGGCCATCGGCACGCCCGAGCGGACGTTCTGCGCCAGGTCGACCAGCTGCTCGGTCGAGCGGCGATCCAGCTCGGCCTTGTAGTTGTCGCCATAGACGGTGCCGAGCAGCTCCTTCACCGCTTCCGGCGCTTCGCCGGCCTGCGGGTTCGGGTTGGCTGCACGCCATGCATCGAGCGCATCGCCGATCTTCCGGCCCAGGCCGCGCGCGGCCCAGCCCAGATGGGTCTCGAAGATCTGCCCGACGTTCATGCGGCTCGGCACGCCCAGCGGGTTGAGCACGAAGTCGACCGGCGTACCGTCCTCGAGGAACGGCATGTCTTCCTGCGGCAGGATGCGGGAGATGATGCCCTTGTTGCCGTGGCGGCCGGCCATCTTGTCGCCCGGCTGCAGCTTGCGCTTCACCGCGACGAACACCTTGACCATCTTCAGCACGCCCGGCGGCAGCTCGTCGCCCCGCTCCAGCTTCTCGCGGCGGTCCTCGAACTTGTCCTTGATGCGCTTCACGGCCTCGTCATACTGGCCCTTCACCGCTTCCAGGTTGCCCTGCATGGCATCGTCCTGCACCGCGAACTTCCACCACTCGTGGCGGTCGACGCTGTCGAGCAGGTCCTCGTCGATCGTGACGCCCTTCTTCAGGCCCTTCGGCGCCGCGGTGGCGACCTGACCCAGCAGCATCTCGCGCAGACGCGACCAGGTCGCGCGGTTGAGGATGTTGCGTTCGTCGTCGGCGTCCTTGCGCAGGCGCTCGATTTCCTCGCGCTCGATCGCCAGGGCACGCTCGTCCTTGTCGATGCCGTGACGGTTGAACACGCGGACGTCGACGATCGTGCCGGCCACGCCCGGGGGCAGACGCAGCGAGGTGTCGCGCACGTCGCTGGCCTTTTCGCCGAAGATGGCGCGGAGGAGCTTTTCTTCCGGCGTCATCGGGCTTTCGCCCTTCGGGGTGATCTTGCCGACCAGGATATCGCCCGGCTCCACTTCGGCGCCGACATACACGATGCCGGCTTCGTCGAGGTTGCGGAGCGCTTCTTCACCCACGTTCGGGATGTCGCGGGTGATGTCTTCCGGCCCAAGCTTGGTGTCGCGCGCCATCACTTCGAACTCATCGATGTGGATCGACGTGAACACGTCGTCCTTCACGATGCGCTCGTTGATCAGGATCGAGTCCTCGTAGTTGTAGCCGTTCCACGGCATGAACGCGACGAGCACGTTGCGGCCCAGCGCCAGCTCGCCGAACTCGGTCGACGGGCCGTCGGCGATCACGTCGCCGGCCTGCACCAGATCGCCCACCTTCACCAGCGGACGCTGGTTGATGCAGGTCGACTGGTTGGAGCGCTGGAACTTCATCAGCGTGTAGATGTCGACGCCGCTCTCGCTGGCATCGACGTCACCCGTGGCGCGGACCACGATACGGGTCGCGTCGACCTGGTCGACCACGCCCGAGCGCTTGGCGGCGATCGCGGCGCCGGAATCGCGGGCCACGGTCGCTTCCATGCCGGTGCCGACGAAGGGCGCTTCCGCCTTCACCAGCGGCACGGCCTGGCGCTGCATGTTCGAGCCCATCAGCGCGCGGTTCGCGTCGTCCTTCTCAAGGAAGGGGATCAGCGAGGCGGCGACCGAGACGAGCTGCTTCGGCGACACGTCCATCAGCGTCACCTGATCGCGCAGCGCCATCAGGAATTCGCCGGCCTGGCGGGCCGAGACGAGATCGTCGACGAACGCACCGTTCTCGTCGAGTTCGGCCGATGCCTGCGCGATCGTGTGCTTCTGCTCTTCCATCGCCGACAGATAGACGACCTCGTTGGTCACCTTGCCGTCGATGATCTTGCGGTACGGCGTCTCGATGAAGCCATACTTGTTGACGCGGCTGAACGTCGCGAGGCTGTTGATCAGACCGATGTTCGGGCCTTCCGGCGTTTCGATCGGGCAGATACGGCCATAATGGGTCGGGTGGACGTCGCGGACTTCGAAGCCTGCGCGCTCACGGGTGAGACCGCCCGGCCCGAGCGCCGAGACGCGACGCTTGTGCGTCACTTCGGAGAGCGGGTTGGTCTGGTCCATGAACTGCGACAGCTGCGACGAACCGAAGAACTCGCGCACCGCGGCGACCGCGGGCTTGGCGTTGATCAGGTCGTTCGGCATCACCGTCGACACGTCGACCGACGACATGCGCTCCTTCACGGCGCGCTCCATGCGGAGCAGGCCGACGCGGTACTGGTTCTCGAGCAGCTCGCCCACCGAACGGACGCGGCGGTTGCCGAGATTGTCGATGTCGTCGACTTCGCCCTTGCCGTCCTTGAGGTTCACCAGCGTCTTGACGACCTCGAGAATGTCCTCGGTGCGCAGCGTGGTCACGGTATCGGGCGTGTCGAGGCCCAGGCGCATGTTGAGCTTCACGCGGCCGACGGCCGAGAGGTCGTAGCGCTCCGGATCGAAGAACAGGCCGGCGAACAGCGATTCCGCGGTCTCGAGCGTCGGCGGTTCGCCGGGGCGCATGACGCGGTAGATGTCGGCCAGCGCCTGCTGGCGCTCTTCGGCCTTGTCGACCTTGAGCGTGTTGCGGATCCACGGACCGGTGGCAATGTGATCGATGTCGAGCAGCTCGATCCGGTCGATGCCGGCCTTGTCGAGCTTCTCCAGGTTCTCGGCCGAGACTTCGTCGCCGGCTTCGATGTAGATCTCGCCGGTCTGCTCGTTGATCAGGTCATAGGCGCTGTAGCGGCCGAAGATTTCCTCGGTCGGGATCAGCAGCGTCTCGAGACCGTCCTTCGCCGCCTTGTTGGCTGCGCGGGGGCTGATCTTCTGGCCGGCCGGGAACACGACCTCGCCCGACTTGGCGTCTACGATGTCGAACATCGGCTTCGAACCGCGCCAGTTTTCCACCTGGAAGGGGATCTGCCAGCCGTTCGGACCCCGCAGGAAGGTGACGCGGTTGTAGAAATAGTTGAGGATCTCTTCCGAGCTCAGCCCCAGCGCGTACAGCAGGCTGGTGACCGGCAGCTTGCGCTTGCGGTCGATACGGACGTTGACGATGTCCTTGGCATCGAACTCGAAGTCCAGCCACGACCCGCGATACGGGATCACGCGCGCGGCGAAGAGATACTTGCCCGAAGCATGGGTCTTGCCGCGGTCATGGTCGAACAGCACGCCCGGCGAGCGGTGCATCTGGCTGACGATGACGCGCTCGGTGCCGTTGATGAAGAACGTACCGTTCTCGGTCATGAGCGGCATGTCGCCCATGTACACGTCCTGCTCCTTGATATCGAGCACCGACCGGGCTTCCGTATCGGGATCGACCTCGAACACGATGAGGCGCAGCGTCACGCGCATCGGCGCGGCATAGGTGATGCCGCGCTGGCGACACTCGTCCACGTCGAACTTCGGATCCTCGAGCTCGTAGGTCACGAAGTCGAGCTCGGCGGTGCCGGCGAAGTCGCGGATCGGAAACACGCTGCGGAGCGTCTTCTCGAGGCCGGAGACATAGCCGATCGAGGGGTCCGACCGCAGGAACTGTTCGTAGGATTCGCGCTGAACCTCGATCAGGTTCGGCATCTGCACCACTTCGTGGATGTCGCCGAACACCTTGCGGATGCGGCGCTTCAGCGTGCCGCCCTCAATTGCCTTGGTAGCCATAGGTGTGTGTTGCCTCGTCAGCCGTAAACTCGGTGCCCCTGTCCGGGAGCCAGGACGTGCAAAGCGACGCCGAAAGGCCGCGCGACCCCCATGCTCGGGATTCGGCAGCTCTACAGGCGTCTGACAAGCCGTTCCGATCCATTCGTACGACACGCTGCGCGACGGCGCGTCATTTCCCGATCGGAGGGCCAGAGCGGGGATATAGGGCGTGGGGAAGGGGATGTCAAAGGGCGCGGGCGGTGCGCCGGAATAAGGTTCCAGGCCGCACCATTGGACACCGACGGTATACGCGATCGCAACAATTTTGTCGCAGCGGCGCCGTGAAGCCTTAACAATCCATTGCCAACCGCCCTTCCGACCAAGGGAGGCAAAGAATGCACTATAAGAAAACGGGTCTGATCGCAGCGCTGCTCGCCACCGTGTCGGCGACGGCCGTGCACGCGCAGGAGGCTGTGCAGGACGAGGGGCTCGGGGGCGACATCATCGTCACCTCGCAGAAGTTCGAGCAGAAGCTGCGCGACGTGCCGATCACCATCACCGCGGTGACGCAGGAGCAGATGAAGCGCCTGGGCGTCGACGATCTCGACGAGCTCTCCAACTATGTCCCCGGCCTCAACATCCAGGAGCAGAGCGCCAACAATCCCGGCATCGTGATCCGCGGCATCACCTCGGACAGCGGCTCGGCCCAGCAGGCGGCCCGCGTCACGCTCTATTATAACGGCGTCGACATCTCGCGCTCGCGCGGCGCCTATCAGGCGATCTACGATGTCGACCGGATCGAGGTCGTGAAGGGCCCGCAGGCGACGCTGTTCGGCACTGCCTCGACGATCGGCGCGGTGAGCATCATCTCCGCGCGGCCGAAGCCCGGCGTGTCCGGCGAGCTCACCGCCGGCTACGGCAACTACAATGCCTATCTGGTCGGCGGGCACCTCAACGTCGGCAACGACGTGATCGCGGCGCGCGTCGCGGGCGAGTTCAAGAAGCGCGACGGCTATGTCGAGAACCTCTCGCCGACGCAGGACGATCTCTATGCGCAGAACCAGCTCGGCCTGCGCGCCTCGGTCCGCTACACGCCCACCCCGGCGCTGACGGTAGACCTGATCGGTACCTATGATCGCCAGCGCAACAGCGGTACGCCGTTCATCTCGAAGCGCTTCGCCACGTCGCAGGGGCCGGGCAATCCGTTCGGTGCGGCCAACCTGTCGGGCTCGCCCCTGTCGAAGCAGGTGTTCGGCAAGGACAAGCTCGGGCTGACCCGCGACGTGTACGACGTGAACCTCACCGCGCGCTACGACCTGGGCGACGGCTGGAGCTTCACCACCGTGAACGGCTATCGCAAGTTCGACTCGCTCGAAGTGTTCGATGCCGATGGTTCGGCGGCATGGTGGCTGGAATTCGCCGAGGGCGCCTATGGCGCGCAGCTCAGCCATGAATCGCGCTTCGCCTATGTAGGAGACCATGTCCGCACCAGCTTCGGCTGGAACGTCTTCCACGAAAACAACCGCCAGGAAGTACCCTTCTCGACCGAAGAGGGCATCTATCTGCAGTGCGCCGCCAATCTGATCCCAGCGCTGGGCTGCGTCTCGGCGACGGGCGTAGTGACTGCGGCGCAGGCGACCTCGATCCTCACGAAAGGGGCGGCGACCCAGATCCCCTACAGCTCGATCTTCACCAACAAGGGCATCAACGACCAATATTCGATGTTCGGCGAAGTGACGTGGATGCCCGTGCATCAGCTGGAGGTGACCGCCGGCATCCGCGCGCTGATCGAGCAGCGCAAGTCCGGCTATGTCTCGATCGCGCCCAATTCGGTGCTCTCCAAGGCGCCGCTGATTCCGGGCCAGGTCACCACCAAGGGCACATTGTGGAGCCAGGACAGCTTCCAGGCCTTCCTGCCGCGCTTCAATGTGCTGTACCGCCTGAACGATGCGGTCAATCTCTACGCCACCATCTCGAAGGGACGCCGCTCGCCGGTGGTGAACCAGACCGCCACCACCACGGGCATCATCCCCGAGGAGACGGTGTGGAACTATGAAGGCGGCGTGAAGCTGTCGAGCGGCATGTTCGCCGGCTCGCTGGGCGTCTATTACCAGAAGTACCGCAACTTCCAGATCAGCCGTACGGTGACCGACGCCAACGATCCCTCGGGCCGCCCGGTCGGCAGCAGCATCACCGAGAGCGCGGGTACCGCAGGCAATCTCGGCTTCGAGGCGGAAGGCCAGTTGCGCCCGACCAACTGGCTGACGCTGTTCGCCAATGGCGGCTATATCGACGGCGGGATCGACAAGACCAAGGCGAACGGCATCTATGCCGGCAACCGCTTCCGCCTGCAGCCGCGCGTCCAGTGGGCGGCGGGCCTCACGGTCGACGCACCGGTCGGCAACGGCATTCGCGTGTTCGCGACGCCGAGCGTGACCTATCGCAGCAAGATTTACTTCGAGATCCCGAACAAGGAGGCAATCTCGCAGGGGCCGGTGACGCTCGTGAACGTGAAGGCGGGCATGCGCTTCGCCGAGGGTCGCTACGAGATCGCGGGTTTCGTGCGCAACGCCGCGAACGAGAAGTATCTGCTCGATGCCGGCAACACCGGCGGCGGGTTCAACGATCCCACCTATATCCCGGCCGAGCCGCGCTTCTACGGGGTGCAGCTGACGGGCAGATTCTGATCGTTTCACTGCTGTTGCGAAAGGGGAGGGGGTTGCCGCGATTGTGCGGCAAGCCCCTTTCTTTTCAACGCGTTGCTGGGGTGTTTCAGCACGCTGGACGGGCAAGAACCGTGCCTGAATGGGTGGTGAATGGCTCGTCTCGTCCGGCCGCCTTCACGGTTCGTCGCAGATGCCAGGGCCGAATCCAGGGTCCGTCCGTTGAACCCGCGTCATGAAACAGTGTCAGACCCCGCTCCGCCCCCGCGCCGCACTGTTAATCAGTGCCGCGTTCCTTGCCACCCCCGCCTTCGCCCAGGAGGCCGCGCCTCAGCAGACGGTAACCCCGCCGCCGGCAGTAGAAACTGCCGCGCCGCAGGTTGCCGCGACGGCACCCGAAATCCGCATGGCCCCGGCCGCGCCGGTCGTGCAGGCGGTGCCGTCGGTCGAGCAGCAGATGGCCGGCAGCGCCAACCAGGCGCCCTCGACCACCGATGCCGCTCCGGCCCGAACGGCGCGCGCCGAGCGTAGTGCCCCGCGTGCCGAGGCGCGTACTGCAGCCCAGCCGCGCCAGGCAGCGCCTGCCGCGCAACCCGCTGCGACGCCGACGCAGCAGGCGGCCAGCCCGGCGTCCGCGCCGGCAGCCCAGCCGCAGCGTGCTGAGCCGGTCGCGCAGCCCGCGACGCCTGCCGCCGACGTGACGCAGACGAACGAGACGACCACCGAGAGCACGCGCTCGACCTCGCTGGTCCCGTGGATCCTCGGCGCTCTCGCCGTTATCCTTGCCGCCGCCGCTTCCATCTTCCTGCTCCGCCGTCGCCGTGACGACGCCGACCTGCTGGTGCGCGAGACGGCGACCACCACCGAGCCGGTGGCGCATCGCCCCATGCCGCAGCCCGTGGCACCGCGCAGTGATATTGGTCTCGCGGCCGCCTCTGCGGCGCCGGTGATGGCCCCCGTCACTGCCGATCGCCACCCGATCGCCGAGCCGGTCGCCGAAGCCCATGTCGAGGCCAAGCTGGCCGCGGCGGACGAGGCGGTGCTCGAGCATGTCGTCGATGCGCCGGCGCCGGTCGCCAACCGTCCTTGGCTCGAACTGGGCCTGCGTCCGGTACGTGCCGGCACCAGCGAGGAAGAAGCGCTGGTCGATATCGAGCTGACCGTCGGTAATGCCGGCGACACGCCCGCCCGCGACGTGCGCATCTCGACCTTCCTGCTTGCCGACGCCGAGACGAGCGAGATGGAGCAGTTGCTCACCCGCCATGGTCCGGCCGCCGATGTACCGCCGGTGACGATCGATGCCGGTGACGGCACCCGCGTCGACGCGCACCTCGCCGTGCCCAAGGGCGAATTGGGCCGCACCTTCACCCCGGTCGTCGTCGCGGAGGCCCGCTATCGCCTGCCCGACGGTCGCGAGGGCCGCACCAGCGCCGCCTTCCGCATCGGCCGCGCCGCGCCGGCGGCGGACGGGGTTGGCCCGATCGGTGCCACCCGCCCGCACCTGGTCGAGGACCTTGAAGCAGAACTGCTCGGTACCCCCGCCCACGCCTAAGCGCTTGAACCGCAACCGGCCCGCGCTCCCGACAAGGAGCGCGGGCCTTTTCGCGCGCGGCCGCTTCCCATGCTGCAAATGTAACACTATCACCCCGAGCTCCGGTTCTCTGGGGAGACATTATGCAGCTTCGTACCTTCCTTCTCGCCGCGCTCGCGACGACCGCATTGATCCCGGTCGCGCAGGCGCAGCAGGCGCAACCGTTCAACGACATCCCCGCCAAGTTCGTGCTGCCGGAAGGCGCGAAGGACTATATCCGCCGCGAGGTGATGGTGCCGATGCGCGACGGCACCAAGCTGTTCACCACCATCGTGATCCCCAAGGGCGCGAAGAACGCCCCGATCCTGCTCACCCGCACGCCCTACGACGCGTACAACCGCGTCCGCCGCACCGACAGCAACAAGATGCTCTCGGTGCTCGCCCAGGGCGACGAGGTGTTCACCCAGGCCGGCTATATCCGCGTTTTCCAGGACATTCGCGGCAAGTATCGCTCCGAAGGCGACTTCGTCGTGACCCGCCCGCCGGTCGGCCCGCTCAACCCGACCAAGGTCGACGACACGACCGATGCCTGGGACACGATCGACTGGCTGGTGAAGAACCTGCCGGAATCGAACGGCAAGGTCGGCATGCTCGGTTCGTCCTATGAAGGCTGGACGGTGGTGATGGCGCTGCTCCATCCGCACCCGGCGCTCAAGGTCGCAGCTCCCGAAAGCCCGATGATCGATGGCTGGATGGGTGACGACTGGTTCCACCACGGCGCATTCCGCCTGCCCAATATCGGCTGGATCTCGGGAATCACCGGCTACAAGGCCGGCGGCCCGACGCCCCCCAATGGTGGCTGGGACGATTACGACACCTTCCGCAAGATCGGCTCGGCCGGCGACTGGGCCAAGCAATATGGCTATGACCAGCTGCCCTTCTGGCAGAAGCTGAGCCAGCACGTTGCCTACGACGCCTTCTGGCAGGGCCAGGCGCTCGACAAGATCCTCGCCGCCAATCCCTCGAACGTGCCGACGCTGTGGGAGCAGGGCCTGTGGGATCACGAGGACATGTATGGCGCGATCCACGCCTGGGAGGAGCTGCAGAAGACCCCGCAGGCGACCAACAACTTCCTGCTGATGGGCCCGTGGCGCCACTCGGGCTTCAACTATAACGGCTCGAAGCTCGGCGAGCTGAACTTCGAGGGCGATACCGCGCTGCAGGCGCGTCGCGACATCCTGCTGCCTTTCTTCAACGCGCATCTGAAGGACGGTTCGCCCGCCTATACCCCGCCGGTCGCCAGCATCTACAATACCGGCGAGAACCACTGGGACTTCCTCAACAAGTGGCCGCTCGGCGCGCAGCTGACGCCGCTCTATCTCGGCACGGGCGAGGCCGCCAGCTTCGACAAGGCCGCGGCAGGGGAAGACAGCTATGTCTCCGATCCCGCCAAGCCGGTGCCCTACCTACCGCGCCCGATCAACTTCAGCGACGGCCGCTGGAGCACCTATCTCGTCACCGACCAGCGCTTCGTCGACGGCCGCCAGGACGTGCTGACCTATGCGACCCCGATTCTGACGGCGCCGGTGCGCCTGTCGGGCACGCCGTTCGCAGACATTTTCGCCAAGACGACGGGCACCGACGGCGACTTCGTCGTGAAGGTGATCGACGTCTATCCGGACGAGATCGCCTCCAACAAGGAAATGGGCGGCTTTCAGTTGCCCATCGCGATGGATATCTTCCGCGGCCGCTACCGCAACTCGTTCGAGCATCCCTCGGCGATCCCGGCGGGCAAAGTGCAGGAATACAAGTTCCGGCTGCCGGTAGTGAACCATACCTTCCTGCCCGGCCACCGCATCATGGTGCAGGTCCAGTCGACCCTGTTCCCGGTCTATGATCGCAACCCGCAGAAATATGTGGAGAATATCTTCTTCGCTAAGCCCGGCGACTATCAGAAGGCGACGGTGACGATCCTGTACGGCGGCAAGCAGTCGAGCGCGGTGTTGCTGCCGGTGGTGCCGGTCGACCAGAGCGCCGCCAAGGCACGTTGAACCGTGGGCCCGCCTTCGCGGTTGCGAAGGCGGGCGCCGCTGTGGTGTACGCGTGGCTAGGGATAAGTACCTAAATATACGTAGAAGCACTGAAGAATTACCTGTGCGTCTGCATCTTTTCTTAAGCTTATTCAGGTTGAATTGGCCCCCGAAACGAGCAGCCGTGCCAGGGCTGTGTTTCGGGAGCGCAGCCATGAACGTCTCGGCTATTCGGGGCTATCTTCGCGAGACGATCGAGTTCTTCGTCTACTTCGTGTTCATGACAGGCATCGGCGCGGCAATGTACGTGCTCGTCAACTATGCGCCGCAAGCGAATTCCAGCTGGTATATTAACACCTGCATCGGAATGGCGGTATTCACCGGCTTTTATGCGGTGCGCATGTTCCGGCGCTACCGGCGCGCGATGCGGCGCCTGGCGCTGTTGCCCGACGAGCTTGTCGTGGAACTGTCGCAGATGAGCGACGAAGAGCGACGGACGATGCGCTGGTCCGAGCGGATTGCCGCGGAGCGTCTTGAGGCGCGTGGCGGTGATGCCGAGAGGGTGCGGTTGCTTGAGCGGCTCGAAGCGCTCGAACGCACCTATCGCGAGCGCTGCTCGGTGCTCGGTGTCGACCCCGACAAGGAAGGCGGGGAATTCACGATCGATCCCAACATGTCGGTCGAGGCGATCCGCGACCGCATCGCCGATCGTATGCTGCGAAAGGAGGAGGAGGAGGAGGAGGGGGCGCGTCCGCCCATTTTCCGGAGCTGATGCAGCGATCGTTTCACCTCCGGTTAGGATTCGTTAACGCGCTTGCTTCATGATGCAGTGCCAAACAACGGCGGCCGTGCGTGGGGTGCGCGCGATGGGGGCCGTCGATGGGGGTTGCGTTCATGAAGTCCGATACCGTCCGTCACTATTTGATGATGTCATTGGAATTTGGCGCCTATTGCGTGCTGATGACGCTGCTCAGTTATTTGATGGTGCTGCTGGTGCTGCGCGCGCCGCAGCCGAACAGCGGCATCTATATCGGCGTGGCGCTGCTCGCTGCGCTGCTTACAGGACTGCATGCGGGGAAGATGTTCCGCATGTATCGCATTGCGATGCTGCGCTTCCAGAATCGCAAGCCCACGGGCAAGAAGAAGCAGTCCTTGCCGGTCCGCCACTGGTCCGATCGTATCGCAGCGGAAGAAGCGGTCGGTCGCCATGACGCGCGGCGCAAGCAGGCGACCGGTGAGGAAGCTTCGCCCGAACTGGAAGCGATCCGCCTGCGCATCGCGGAGCGGATGGCCAAGGAGGATCGCGAGCGCGACGAGCTTGCGCGCGAGGATCGCGAGCGGCTCGAACGCGAGCGCATCGAGCGGATGGAGCGCGCCCGCTCCGAGCGCATCCGCAACGAGACGCGCGCTTCCCGACAAAAGAACTGAGCGGCCCGGCGACGGCGCCGAACGAGTCGTCGCTCGGCGCGGATGAGGGGCCGAGAGGTGCAGCCGGCGTTCAGCTTCGGCAGATCAATGCCGGTGCGTGAGCAGGGGTAGGCAGCGCGCAGCATTTGGGCTGGTCATGATCGATGCGCTCGGAGCGCCCGCTTGGGCCCAGGACGCGTCCGCTGGCGATCGCGCGCCGCAGGCCATTCCCGGCGTCCTCCCGGAGCGGTTTCGTCTGCCCGCCACGCCTGCTCCCAGTCCCACTCCGTCTCCGTCGACGACAGCCGCGCCGCTGGTGCAGCCTGTAATCATCCCGGACGTCACGTCGCATTCGAGGCGGTCGCCTGCTGTGCCGCGAAGCCACGCTTCCCCTCCTGCGCCTTCTCCGCGACCGGCGTCGCCCGTGTCCAGGCCCGCCGCTGCCCCTACGCCCGTCCAGCCGGTACCGAGATCGACGCCCCCCGTGGCGACGCCACCGCGAGCGCCCGTGGCCCCTCCCGAGGATCGGGCTGGCTGGCCGTGGCTCGGCCTGATAGCGTTCGGCACGGCGGCGGTGGCAGGTGCGACGTGGTGGTCCCGTCGGCGGCGTCCGGCGCCGGCGGACCGGGACGTGCCCGAGCCGAAGCGCGCGGTCTCTGCGCGACCGCGCCGACCCGCGCCGCCACTGGCACAATCCCATGGCATCGCCGAGCCAGTAGCGATCGACATCGTCAGCGCCCGGATTGTCTTCCTGGCGGGCGCGGTGGCGTTCGACCTGGAAGTGGAACTGATCAATGCACAGGCCCGGGCAGTCGAGGGGTTGCGGCCCGCACTCACGTTGATCAGCGCTAGCCCCGATCAGGACAAGTGGCGCGCGGCCTTTCATGCCGGTCCACCCGCGCAGAACCAGAGTGGTCCGCTCGACCTTGCGGTCGGCGCCCGAGTGCGGCTGCCGGCGCGGCGCACCATCCGGCGGGACCAGCTATACGTGGTGGAGCACGGCGGCAGGCCCATGTTCGTCGCGATGCTGCTCTGCGACTTGCGCTGGCGCGGCGGCCTCAGCCTCATCGCTTCGGTGCCGATTTCCTGCTCGGGGCGGCGGGGCGGAGCGCTCGGCCTGGACCGATCTGGCTCGATCGGCCGGCACCCCCGGCGCTCGCCGCGATCCGATACGTGCCGCCGCTATCCTGAGTGGATTGGCGCAAAAGAAAAGAGGCGGCCCGTCGCCGGACCGCCTCCTTCCAGTATCCAGGCCTTGAAACCGGCTGGGAAGTGCTTACTTGACCTCGACGGTCGCGCCAGCTTCTTCCAGCTGCTTCTTGATCTTCTCGGCTTCGTCCTTCGACACGCCTTCCTTGACCGGCTTCGGAGCGCCTTCGACCAGGGCCTTTGCTTCGGTGAGGCCGAGGTTGGTGATGGCGCGGACTTCCTTGATGACGTTGATCTTCTTGCCACCGTCGCCGGTGAGGATCACGTCGAACTCGGTCTGCTCTTCGGCAGCCGGGGCAGCGGCGCCACCAGCGGCCGGGCCGGCAACGGCGACGGCAGCGGCGGCCGAGACGCCCCACTTCTCTTCGAGCAGCTTCGAGAGCTCAGCGGCCTCGAGCACGGTCAGGGCGGAAAGCTGGTCGACGATCGCGTTAAGGTCAGCCATGATAAACTCCAATCAGTTCAATAGTTTCGGGATAGAAGTAAGGTCGCTCGAAGCCGAAGCTCAGGCAGCCTGCTTTTCGCTGTACGCCGCAAGCACGCGGGCGATCTGCGCCGCCGGTGCCTGGGTGACGGTGGCGAGCTTGGTCGCGGGTGCTGCGATGAGCCCCACGAGCTTGCCGCGCAGCTCGTCCAGCGACGGCAGCGAGGCGAGTGCCTGCACGCCAGCCGGATCCAGCAGCACATTGCCCATCGCGCCGCCGACGATTTCGAGCTTGTCGTTCGTCTTGGCGAACTCCGAGACCACCTTGGCCGCAGCCACGGGATCGACGGAGGTGGACAGTGCCGTCGGACCCGTCAGCAGGTCCGCGAGCACCGCATAATCGGTGCCCTGGGTGGCAATCTTGGCGAGCTTGTTCTTCGAGACCTTATAGGTCGCGCCGGCTGCACGCATCTTGTTGCGCAGGTCCGTCGACTGCTTGACGGTCATGCCGAGATTGCGGGTGACAACCACCACGCCAACCTCGTTGAAGGTGCGGTTCAGCTCGGCAACGGCGTCGGCCTTCTGGGAACGATCCATGCCGGTCTCCTCATACATGAGGCTGCCCGTTCCCCGCACAAGGCGGACAGGGGCAACCCCGGTTCACGACCCGCGCGCGAACGCGGGCCAGGCTCAAATTGTCCGAGGGGAAGGATCGTCACGAGGCCGGGGCGCGTGTCCCTGGGGCGTGACCCGGAACGCTTGGACCCACCCGCGCAATCGCGCCAAGAGAGCCGGCCAAGCCGCCGGTAAATTCTGTCCCCGTCTAGGCGAGTATTTTCAAGACCGGCAAATCCCGGCCCCTCGCTGTCTCGGACGGATTCCTTCCGGAGAAGGAGCGCGCCCAATAGCGGATTCGGGCAGGGAGTCAAGGGTGGGGGAAGCAGATCCTCCCCGAACCAAATCCTCCCCGGCACGGGGAGGGGGACCGCCGCCGCAGGCGGTGGTGGAGGGGCCGCGCCGCAGGCGCGGTTCGGCTGAACCCACCGGGCAACCCGCCGCTAGCGCGGCGGCCCCTCCACCACGCTGCTGCGCAGCGCGGTCCCCCTCCCCATTCCGGGGAGGAATTTG
>NZ_QQWY01000049.1:0-31495 GCF_003950455.1 Sphingomonas sp. ABOLE | reverse complement strand
CAAGGGCGCCGTCTACGACAAGGTGGTGACGCTGGATGCCAGCGACATCGCACCGTCGCTCACCTGGGGCACCAGCCCCGAGGACGTGGTGCCGATCACCGGCGTCGTGCCCGATCCGGAGAGCTTTGCCGATCCCTCGAAGCGCGCCGCCGCGCAGCGCTCGCTCGACTATATGGGGCTCACCCCCGGCACCGCGATGCAGGACATTCCGGTGGAGCACATCTTCATCGGCTCGTGCACCAACAGCCGGATCGAGGATCTCCGCGCCGCCGCCGCGGTGGTGCAGGGCCGCAAGGTGGCCGATCGCATCCGTCAGGCACTGATCGTGCCGGGCTCGGGGCTGGTCAAACGCCAGGCCGAGGAAGAGGGGCTCGACCGGATCTTCCTGGAGGCGGGCTTCCAGTGGCGCGAGCCGGGCTGCTCGATGTGCCTGGCGATGAACCCGGACAAGGTTCCGCCCGGCGAACGTTGTGCTTCCACTTCGAATCGCAATTTCGTAGGGCGGCAGGGCCCGGGTTCGCGCACGCACCTCGTCTCGCCCGCAATGGCGGCAGCGGCGGCGGTGACCGGGCACCTGACGGACGTTCGCGAGTTGATGGCGAACAACGCGTAACTGATAAGGGGAGAGACGCCGTGAAGAAGGCGCTCGTCGCATTGATTGCCGGAACGATCCTGAGCGGTGTCGCCGCTGCCTATGCGGGTGCCTATCCGCGGCCGGAGGCGCCGATCAAGACCATCCCGGCGCTCGAGCGGAGTGTCGTCGCACCGCGCTGACGCGGGCGGCCGATTGCCGGAAATTGGGATGGCCGCCAGCCATTCGTTAGGAAAGCTGTGTCCATGCATCTGAACACCGTGTCGGCGGAGCGCCGCTGATGGAGCCGATCCAGCAGGTTTCGGGCCGTGCCTATCCCTGGGGTGCCAAGAACATCGATACGGACATCATCATCCCCGCGCACTGGCTGAAGACCACCACGCGCGAGGGGCTGGGCAAAGGCGCGTTCGAAAGCGTCCGCGCGGAGCCGGGCAATCTGTTCGACGATCCCCGCTATGCGGGCGCGCCGATCCTGGTGGCGGGCGAGAATTTCGGCTGCGGCTCCAGCCGCGAGCATGCCGCCTGGGCGCTGGCCGATATGGGCATCAAGGCGGTGATCGCGCCGAGTTTCTCGGACATCTTCTCGGGCAACGCGTTCAAGAACGGCATCGTCACCGTGGTGCTGCCGCAGGAGGCGATCGACCGGCTGGTGCAGGTGGCCACCGCCAACGAGATCACCGTCGACCTGGAGACGATGACCGTCACCACGGACTTCCAGGACCGCTTCGCCTTCGAGCTAGACCCGTTCCGCCGCGACTGCCTGATGCAGGGGCTGGACGAGATCGGCATGACGCTGGCACAAGATACCGCGATTTCGAAATTCGAATCCGCGGTTGCGCATGAACGCCCGTGGATCGCTGTAGGAGGCGGGCATGAAGGCATTGCTGTCGAAGGCGTCGGGCGGACCTGATACTCTAAGCCTGGAGGATCTGCCCGATCCCGTCGTGGGTAAGGGCCAGGTGCTGGTCGCGGTGCGGGCCTGCGCGATCAACTATCCCGACGTGCTGATCATCGAGGATCGCTACCAGTTCAAGCCGCCCCGGCCGTTCGCGCCGGGCGGCGAGATCGCCGGCGTGGTCGAGGCGGTGGGCGAAGGCGTCACCGACTGGGCGCCGGGCGACCGGGTGATCGCGGTGCCGGGCCATGGCGGGCTGGTCGAGAAGCTGGTGCTGAGCCCGGCGCAGCTCTACCGCCTTCCGCAAGGCCGCAGCTTCGAGGACGGCGCGGCGTTGCTGCTCACCTATGCGACGACGATCCATGCGCTGCTCGATCGGGGCAAGCTGAAGGCCGGCCACACGCTGCTGGTGCTGGGCGCGGCCGGCGGGGTCGGGCTGGCGGCGGTCGAGCTGGGCAAGGCGTTCGGTGCGACGGTGGCGGCGGCGGTCTCCTCCGAGGAAAAGGCCGAGGCCGCGCGGGCGGCGGGGGCGGACGCTACGCTCGTCTATCCGCGCGGGCCGCTCGACAAGGAAGCGTCGAAGACGCTGGCCGAGGCGTTCAAGGCGGCGGTCGGCCCCAAGGGCGCGGACGTGATCTACGATCCGGTCGGCGGCGACTATGCCGAGCCGGCGCTGCGCGCGATCGGCTGGGAAGGGCGCTACCTGGTGGTGGGGTTCCCGGCAGGCATCCCCAAGCTGCCGCTCAACCTCACCTTGCTCAAGAGCTGCGACGTGTGCGGCGTGTTCTGGGGCGCCTTCGCCGCGCGCGACCCGCAGGCCAACCGCGCGCATGTCGACACGCTGTTCCGGCTGTGGAGCGACGGCAGGATCGCCCCGCGGGTGACGGAGGTGTTTCCTTTCGCGGAGGGTGGTGCTGCGATCGCCAAGATGGCTGCGCGGGCGGTGATCGGGAAGGTGGTGGTGCGAGTTGCCGGGTAGATGCGATAGGATCATGCACCGCTCAACCGGTGGGGCGCTGATCCGTGCTTGCACGAGCGGGCGGCAATTCAGATAGTCTTCCGATTTAGAAGTCTTGGGAAAGCAGCATGTATCGGATCACGCTAGAGTGCGACGGCGTCCCCGCCTCGGCGGCAGAAGAAGCCGCTCGTGACATCGCGCAACATCTCAAGGCGCACTACCCGCATGAGAGCAATGTCAGGTGTTCGTTCGATGGCGAGAGGTTGCGCCTCGTAGCGGAGAACGATCACGACCCAGAAGGGCGTAATCTGATGGACGAGTTCTCCGACGTCATTTCTGCCAACATCGAGCCGTTCGACGGCGACATAAGGCTGATAAGTGTCGAGCGGGTCGGTTGAGCCGCCGTTCGTCGATCGACGACGTGAGGGGGGTGGAATGGCGGATATCGCGGAAGCCTTTTTCAGGCTTTGTTGGGAGTTTGGGATCGAATCCGCGTACCGGAGATGGGGGTGGCTCGGGGGGCTTGCCGCCTTCCTGGCTCCTTTCTTGATCGTTGGAGGCCTGATAGCCATCGCATTCTACGCGTTCACGGGGTAACCGCACCCGCCATCCGGAACCTCCCCCGTTGCCAGCGCCGCCCCGCCCTCCTATCTCGGGCCGGAGTTTAGGTAAGGGGCATGTAATGAGCACATTCGACGATCGCGAACGGGCCTTCGAGGCGAAGTACGTACGCGACGAGGATATGGCGTTTCGCATCACCGCGCGCCGCAACAAGCTGCTCGGCCAGTGGGCCGCCGCCAAGATGGGCCTCACGCCGGAAGAGACCGACGCCTATGCCAAGGCCGTCGTCCAGGCCGATTTCGAGGAAGCCGGCGACGAGGACGTGATCCGCAAGCTGCTGGGCGACATGCTCGCGGCGAATGTCGAGATCGACGATGCCACCATTCGCCGGACGATCGAAGAAAAGACCATCGAGGCCCGCCGTCAGCTGATGGAATCCAAATAACATGCCGATGCCCGCTGCCGAGATCGAGGCGCTGATCCGCGCCAGCATCCCCGACGCCCAGATCGAGATCACCGATCTGGCCGGTGATGGCGACCACTATGCAGCGCGCGTCGTCGCCCCCATGTTTCGGGGCATGCCGCGCGTGCGGCAGCATCAGGCCGTCTATGCGGCGCTGGGTGGACGGATGGGCGGCGTGCTCCACGCGCTCCAGCTGACCACCGAAGCGACGCCCGAGGAGTAAGCAATGACCGACGATACCCAGGCCCGCATCCAGCAGCTGGTCGACGGCAGCGACGTGCTGCTGTTCATGAAGGGCAGCCCCCTGTTCCCCCAGTGCGGCTTTTCCAGCCGCGCCGTGGCGATCCTCAACCATCTCGGCGTCGAGTTCGACAGCGTCGACGTGCTGCAGGACCAGGGCGTCCGCCAGGGCATCAAGGCCTTTTCCGACTGGCCGACCATCCCCCAGCTCTATGTGAAGGGCGAGTTCGTCGGCGGTTCGGACATCATGATGGAAATGTACGAGAGCGGCGAGCTGACCCAGTTGATGGCCGACAAGGGCGTCGCGGCTTCGGCCTGACGCGCGACCCTCGTACGGAATCGATCAAGGGCTCCTGCCAGTGGCGGGAGCCCTTTTTCGTTGGAAGGGAGACAGCGTCGCCGCCTCCCCTGCCTGGATCAGAATTTGAACCGCACGCCGGCGCGGTAGACCCGGCCGATCTGGTCGTAGAGCGCCGGATTGTTGAAGATCGTCGAGCGCGCCGGATCGCGATCGAACAGATTGTCGATCTTGCCGTAGAGCGTCACGTCCTTGATCACGTCGAAGGTCGCGCCGACGTCGAGATAGAAGGATCCCGGCATATAGGCATTGTCGATCGTCGGGCGCGCCGCGGTCGAGGCCGGGCAGCCGCTCTGGCAGACGACATATTGGTTGCCGATCGTGCCCGCGCTGAACCAGCGCTCCTGCACCAGCAGCGAGAAACGGCCGCTGTCATAGCTCTGCACCGCCAGCCACTTCCAGTGCGGTGTGGCGCCCAGATTGTTACCGGCATTGTCGACCGGGATCGTGCCCGGCAGCCCGGTATCGGTGATGTTGTTGATCACATGCGTCGCGAGCGCACGAACCGTGAAATTGCCCGGCAGGCCCAGCGGCCGCTGCCAGCGATAGCTCGCCTCGATGTCGAAGCCCTCGGTGCGGATCGAGGCGAGGTTGAACGCCTGGACGTTGATGAAATTCGGCCCAGCGGTGTTGCTCAGGTTGAACGCGCTGCAGGTCTCGGGCAGCACCTTCTGGAAGCAGAGCTGGACGATGTCGGTCGCCGCGAGGCTGGAGATCACCTCGTCGACCTTGATCTTGTACCAGTCGAACGAGAGGTTCAGGCCCGGCGCCCAGCCCGGATTGGCAAGCGTTATTCCCGCCGTGGTGTTGCGCGCGATCTCCGGCTTGAGCGCGGTGTTGCCGATCGCGTTCTGGATCACCAGCACGTTGGTGTTGGTGAAGGGATCGAAGAAATTGGGCAGCGTCGTCGTGACGGGGGCCGCGAACAGCTCGGAGAGGTTGGGCGCACGCACGTCGCGCGAGGTGACGCCGCGGATGCGGAATCCGTCGATCGGCAGATCCCAGGTGCCGCCGATCTTCCACGCCCACACCGTGCCCGAGGTGCTGTAGTCGGTCACGCGTACCGCGCCGTTGAGGTTGGCGCGGCCCAGCTTCTCCGAGTTGAGGAAGGGCAGGTTCGCCTCGAAAAAGGCTTCCTTCACGCTGTAGGCGCCCTGCCCGTTCTTGTAGTTGCCCGCATACCAGTTGTTGCCGCTCGCCAGCAGCACCGGATCGTTGGGATAATCGCCGCCCGGCGGAGTCGCATCGAAACCGGCGCCATAGGCGTCGGCAGTTACCTTGTAATATTCGTGCCGATACTCGCCGCCGAACGCGATCGACAGCGGCCCGGCCCAGAGATCGACCGGGGAGCCGGAGATGTTGATGCTCGCCACGTCCTGGGTCTGGCGGGTGCGCTGGAACGGGCCGTTTTCGGGCATGATGTAGCGCAGCGCCGCCGCGGAGGGATTGCCGCCGATGATGTTGAGCGGCTGGCAGCCGTTCGCCCGCGCGGTCGCATCGCGGCAGACGATCGTGCCGTTCAGCGTGGTCGCGTCGATCGCCTGGTTGAAGCGCCGCGACAGCAGGATGTTGCGCACGTCGATATCGGTATAGTTGGTGCCGTGCTCGCCATAGATGTCGTAGCTCCACGGCGTGCCGGCGACGTCGACCCTGCCCTTGCCGCCGAGTACGAAGCGATATTGCCGGCGATCGGTATAGACCCGCGTGTTGCCGAGCGCGGCATTGCTGGTGCCGTACTGGAAGCTCGTGATCCCGGCGGTCGCGCAGGCCTGCTGGACCAGCGCGGGCACATAGGGATTGGCGCATTGCAGCGTCAGGCCCGGCCGGTTCTGCCCGTTGACCGGCTGGTTGTTGGTCTTCACCTGGCCGATATTGGCGGTGACATAGAGCTCGTTGTCGGGCGTCAGGTCGAAGCCGATGCGGCCATAGCCGTTGATCCGCTCGATCGCCGACTTGAGCGAGCGGCCGGCATCGACGTTACCGGACAGGTCCCCGCCCTCGCAGAAGCCCGGAAAGCAGCCGAGGATCGTGCCGGCGGCGTTCTTCGCCGGCACGCCGTTCGAACCGTACTGGAACTGGAAGGGCTGGCCGGCCTGGTCGAAGGCGATGCCCTGCAGCGGCCCGGCGGTGATCAGGCCATATTTGGTGAAGGTGGTCGATTGCGCCCAGTCGCGCACCAGATATTGCGGCATCCCGTCGTTGAGCACGCCGCGATTGACCAGGGTCCGCTGGGTGAACCAGGTGCGGCCATTGGCGAGCTTGGTGCCGAACTCGCCGCCGCCGATGCCCTCTTCCTTGTCATATTCGGCGCTGCCGACGAGGTGGAGCCGGTCGCCCAGCGCGCTGGTGCCCGCCGCGAGCTGGACCAGCCCGGTGGCATCGTCGCCATAGGTGGTGATGCCGCCCTGGATGTTGCCGCGGATGCCCTTGAAGCGCGTGTCGGTGATGAAGTTCACCACGCCGCCCACCGCGTCCGAGCCATAGGATGCCGAGGCGCCGCCATTGACGATGTCGACGCGCTTGACGAGCAGCTGCGGGAACAGGCTGACGTCGGGCACGCCGGTGACGTTGGCGCCGACCACGCGCTGGCCGTCGAGCAGGGTCAACGTGCGGATCGTCCCCAGGCCGCGCAGCGAGAAGGAGCTGAGCCCCTGCTGCCCGCTCGAGGTGCTGAAGGTATTGACCTGCGTGCCCGACGAGCCTTGCAGCGACGGCAGCTGCGCGATGGTGGTGAACACGTTGGGCTGCGCGTTGGCGGCGATCTGCTCCTCGCCGAGCACCGTGGTCGGCGTCGGGGCGTTGAAGCCGCTCACGGCGATGCGCGAGCCGGTGACGATGATCTCGCTATCCTGCGCGTCGGTCCGCGCCTGCGGAACGGTGCCCTCGCTCGCCTGTGGCGGCGGCGCGGGCGCGGTCTGCGCCAGCGCGGACAGCGGCGCGAGGCACACCCCCGCGACGATCAGCCCGAGCGACGTGGTGCGCAGCAAGGCGCGGCGGCGATCCCTCTTGTCGTAGAACATCCTCACCTCCCATTTCGGCGTCCGATGGTTCGGACCGGCGGGGAGGCGACGGCGAATGCGTGGGGGGACGCACCGAACATGCCGGTCACGTCAAGACACACCATTCCTGTCGCGGCACAGCAAGTGCGCCACGGCTACCGATCGGTTCCTCTCCAGTCCAACGCCTTGGTTATCTTACAATTCGCACGAAAGACGTGTCCGAGACACGCTAGTGCGCACCACGGCCCCGCCCCTATCGAGCAATGTTCACGTTAACATTGCCACGCTATTGTTGACGGCAGGCGAAGTCAATAGTCCGTGTACATCGGGTTGCCCCGTTTGGGAGGCAGTGAAAACTCAGACCAGCGCCGCGCGATCTTCGCGGACAGTCAGCCGAGCGTTTCCTTCGGCGAGACATAGAAGGGGTCGTGCGCGAAGGGCAGCGGCGCGCCCGCGCGCAGCGCCGCCAGCACCGCGGCGAAGTCGGTTGCGCAGCGGAAGCCCAGCACGCGCTCGGCGAGGCTCGAATCATAGACGCGGCCGATGCTGGCCGGCAGCGTCCAGCCACGCGCCGCGTAGAGCGCCGGTGCATCGGGGAAGGCGCGCGCGATCACCGCGGCGGCGTCCTGCTTGAGCGCGGCACAGTCCGCGCGCGCAAAGGGTGTCGGCGCGGAAATCACGAACACGCCGTGGCCGATCGCCGGCGCACGCTCCAGCGCCACCAGATGCGCCCGCGCCGCGTCCTCCACCGTCAGGCGGCGGTGGAGCAGTTCGTTGGCCTTGAGATTCTCGCCCGAAGGCGTGGCATGGGTATCGTCGTCCTCGGGGAAGAAGCGGCCGGTGCGCAGCACGATCGTCGCGAGCCCCTGCTCTGCCCACGCAATCCGGCACAGCCCTTCGGCGGCGAGCTTGGTGACGCCGTAGATGTTGCGCGGCGCGATCGGCCCGCTCGCCTCGTCGAGCCACACCGCCGACTCGCCCGCCTCGTCGCGGATCGCCTGGCTGATCATCAGCGAGGTGGTGGAGGTGAACACGAACCGGTCGTGCCCCGCCGCCTTCGCGCATTCGAGGAGGTTCAGCGTGCCCGCCACGTTGACGTCGACGAAGGTCTGCGCCGGGTAGCGCACGATGTCCGGCTTGTGCAGCCCGCCGGCATGGATCACCGCCTCGACGCCATGTTCGGCGAAGACACGCTCCACCAGCGCGCGATCGGCGACCGAACCGAGCACGTTTGTGTCCACACCGGGCGCGACGTCGAGCCCGACGACCTGGTGCCCCGCCCCCCGCAGCATCGGCGCCAGGAAGCGCCCCAGCCAGCCCGACGATCCGGTGAGCAGGATCCGCATCAGTCACGCGCTCCATAGTTGCGTGCCAGCACCGCGCAGACGAACAGCTGGAGCTGGTGGAAGATCATCAGCGGCAGCACGATCAGGCTCACCGCGCCGCCGGGGAACAGGATGGTCGCCATCGGGATGCCGCTCGCCATGCTCTTCTTCGATCCGCAGAAGACGATGGCGATCTCGTCCTCCTTGCTGAAGCCCAGCTTGCGGCTGCCGAACATCGTCACCGCAATGACGATGCCGAGCAGCACCGCGTTGAACGCGAGCACCAGCGCCAAGTCGGCCAACGATACGCGGCTCCACACGCCGGCGACCATGCCCTCGCTGAACGCGGCGTAGACGACGAGCAGGATCGATCCGCGATCGACCACCATCGTCAGCAGCTTGTGCTTGAGGATGAACCCGCCGATCAGCGGCCGCGCCGCCTGCCCTGCCGCGAAGGGCAGCAGGATCTGCATCGCGATCGATTCCAGCTGGGAGAGCGAGAAGCCTGCGCCGCTATTGCTAGGCAATAGCAAGGCGGCGAGCAGCGGCGTGATGAGAACGCCGATCAGGTTGGAAAGCGAAGCGCTGCACAAGGCGGCCGGCACATTGCCGCGCGCGATCGAGGTGAACGCGATCGAGGACTGCACGGTCGAGGGCAGCAGGCAGAGGAACAGCAGCCCCAGCGCGATCCCGCCCGGCAGCACATGCCCGGCCACCGCATAGACCCCCAGCCCGAGGATCGGGAACAACAGGAAGGTGCTGAGGAACACCGTCAGCTGCAGCCGCCAGTTGGTGAGCCCCGCCCAGATCGCCGAGGGCGCCAGTCGCGCGCCGTAGAGGAAGAACAGCAGCGCCACCGCGATCGTCACCGCCTCGTCGGCGATGCTCGCCCACATGCCACGTGCGGGAAACAATGCGGCGAGGCCGACCGTACCGAGCAGCATCAGCAGATAGGGATCGATCCAGCGACGAAGGGCAGCCATGCGGGTACTCGCATCAGGGGAACTGCGGTGCCCCATGCGCGCGGCTGCAAACCCGCGCAAGCGCTCAGGCGGCCGCAGCCACCCGCACGGGGTGCAACGGCTCTCCCGCATCCGCCCAGTTGGTGCGACGCCGCACGAAGGGGTTTAGGAACAGGAAGGGCAGCTTCACGAACAGCAGCTCGGAGTGGATGAAGCTGTCGACCGCCCGCTCCCACCAGCGCGGTTCGCGCCTGCCATGCGCGCGCAGCCAGCCGTCATAGGGTGCCCAGTGGCTCGGCTCGTCCTTCTCGATGATGCGGAAGATGCGGGTGAGCACCTTGTCGCTCAGTACCGCCGGGTGGTTGAGCAGGATGTGGACCTGGCGATGGCCGCGCTGTTCGGTGAGCGAGATGACCCGACACAGCTTCTCGAACTGGGCATCGTCCTCGATCAGCTTCTGGGTATCGAGCGCGTCGATGGGACGACGGAACATGATCTCGACGAAGCGGTCGATATGGCCGCAGGTCCGGTCCACCGTCAGCGGCATCCGCCCCTGCAGCTCGAACCATCGCTTGAACATCTGGTAGTGCTTGCGCTCGTCGGCGCGGTGCTTCTCGATCGCGGCGATCAGCGCGTGGTCGTCCGGCGCCCGCGCGCGAACCGCCTCGAGCACCCGGTCAATGCTCGTATAGCCGCGATGCTCGTTGTAGATGTAGATCGACGCCAGCAGGTCGAGATAGCGGCGGCGGAACGCGGACAACATGGCCAGACGCTATGCGTCTGCCATATGTCCGTCAATCGGCGCCCTTGACAAAGAAATGGTCGATCACGTCCTTGGCGAGCCGCGCCGGGCGCTTGGTTTCCGCGTCGAGGCAGCACCAGCTGGATTTCACCTCCGCCAGCACCTCGGTGCCGCGGCGGATGATCGTCTCGTAGAAGGCGCGGGCGCCCTGCACCTTCTCCAGCAGCACCGTGGCGACCACGTCGTCTTCCAGGAAGGCCGGGCGGCGATAGGTGATCTCGTGCTTGAGCGCGACCCACAGATGCTCGGCCACCGCCTCGACCGGGGCCAGCGCCTGCCAGTGGCTCACCACCGCCGCCTGCACCCACTTCAAATAGGAGGCGTTGTTCACATGTCCCATGAAGTCGATGTCGTCCTGGGCGACATCGACCCGGAATTCGAAGGGAATCGCGGTGTTGCTCACCCTGTCATCATAGACCAGACGGGGCCAACAAGCGACCCGCACGCCCTCGAATCGACAATAAACCCGCGAACCGCCCGTGCCGTAGCGGCAGACGATCAGGCCGGGCCGATTTCCAGCCGCTTGGCCAGCGTGTCGCGGCGCGCGTCGAGTTCGTGCCGGGCGCGTTCGATCAGCTCCAGCTCGGTCGCCTCCAGCAGGTCGTCCACCACGCCGCGCAGGTGCCGCCGCATCGCCGCGCGGGCGCCGTGCGGGTCGCGGGCGTGGAGCGCGTCGAGGATCGGGCGATGCTCGTCATAGCGCGGGTTGACGCCGTTGCGCCGCGCACGATCGAACATGTTGGCGCACAGCGGCGAGCGGGTGCGCAGTTCCCACAGATATTCCACCACGCTGCGGATCGCCGAATTGCCCGTCGCATTGGCCACCGCGATGTGGAAGCGGTGATCGGCGTCGAACAGCGTCGCGTTGCCGGTCGCGGGATCGGCCATTTCCTCGGCGATCTGGTCGAGCTCGGCCAGCTGCTCGGGGGTGATCGACACCGCCGCCAGCGCCGCCGCCTCGCCTTCGAACAGGATCCGCGCCTCGGTGAGGTCGAACGCGCCGATGTCGAGGTTGAGCGCATCCTCGCGCAGCCCGCCCGAGCTGTCGCGATGGGTGACGTAGAGGCCCGAGCCGTGGCGCGCCTCGATCCAGCCCTTCATCTCCAGCGCGATCATCGCCTCGCGGATCGTCGGCCGGCTGACCTTATATTCCTCGGCGAGGTCGCGCTCGCCGGGAAGGCGGGTACCGGGGGCCCAGCGGCCGCTCTCGATACCGTCGGCGATCGACGCGGCGACGCGCTGGTAGAGCTTGCTTCGGTTCAGTTTCATCACCGACTCTCATAGGCGAGCGATGGATTTTCGCAAAGCCTTTGGCCTTACCAATCAATCCCGAAAACGATCAGGCAAGTAACGTCCGGGATCGAGCGTCGGGATCTGGCCCAGCAGCAGCTGGCAGGCCAATCGGCTTGCCGCCGGCGCGGTCTGGATGCCGAAGCCGCCCTGCCCCGCGCACCAGAAGAAGCCCGGCACCGCCGGATCGAGGCCATAGACCGGCCGCCGATCGGGGGCGAAGCTGCGCAGGCCCGCCCAGCGATGCTCGAGCGCGGCGACGCGCCAGTCGACCACCTGCTCGAAGCGGTGGATGGCGGTGGCGATGTCGATCTCCTCGGGGGCGGCATCGCAGGCTGGGCTGTCCACTTCGTCATGCGGGGTGAGCCACAGTCGCCCGCCCGCCTCGGGCTTGAAGTAGAAGCTGCCTCCAAGGTCGCTGACCAGCGGGCAGCCGGCAGGCGGCGCCGGATCGGTGCGCAGCTGGACCATGGTGCGACGATAGGCGCGGATGCCGATCGGCGCCGCGCCCGCCAGCACGGCGACTTCGTCCGCCCAGGCGCCCGCGGCGTTGACCAGCAGGTCGGCCGCGAACGCCCCGCCCCGTGTGTCCAGCCGCCAGCTGCCGGCCTCGCGCACCGCGCCGGTCAGTCCGGCCGAACAGTGCAGCACCGCCCCTGCAGCCTTGGCGCGCGACAAGAAATACTGATGCAGCGCGGCCACGTCGATATAGGCGCAGCCGGGCTCGTGGACGCCGAACGCCCAATCGTCGCGCAGGCCCGGCACCATGGCGTGCGGGTCCGCCGCACGGAGCGCGACGCCGCTGCCCTCGAAGGCTGCGAGGAAGGCATCGACTCGTCCCTGGTCGCCCGCCCGCGCGAGATGCAGCTCGCCGAGCGGATCGAGGAACCCGCCCTCGCGCAGCATCGCGCCCGAGGCGGTGGTGAGCGGCTGGATGTCCGGCCCGCCATAGGTTTCGGACCAGAAGGCCGCCGAACGCCCGGTCGCGTGATAGCCGGGCCGCTCTTCCGCCTCGAGCAGCAGCACCCGCGCATGGGGGCCGAGTTCGGCGGCGAGGCTCGCGCCCGCGATGCCCGCCCCGACGATCGCGACGTCGAACCGGGTCATCGGCGCGGCGCCCGCGCATCGAGAAAGCCGTCGATCGCCGCCAGCGCGCGGTTCCGCACCGGATCGGCCTCGCGCAGGATCTCGTGCGCGCTCTCGGGCCCGAACCGCAGCAGCTCGGCCTCGGGCAGCCGCGGCGCGATCCGCAGCGCGGCGCGGGCGTCGACCAGCCCGTCCGCCTCGGCGATGACGAACAGCAGCGGCGTGCGGACCGACTCCAGCGACGCCGCCTGTAGCGCGGCCATCGATCGGAACGCCGCGACCAGCCATTGCCAGCTCGGCGCACCGGTCAGCAACGTGCGGTCCCGCGCCTGCCACCACAGCTCGTCGGCATAGCGGGCGGGATCGTGGGTGAGCAGATTGGCGCGAGTCTCGGTCGCATAGGGCTTCTCGTTGCCCTTCCATGCCGGCCGCCGCGGATCGCCGAGCCGCGCCAGCACCCGCGCGAGCGGCGGCGCCAGCTTGCCCAAGGCGCTGCGCACCCCCAGCATCGGCGCGATCAGCACCGCGGCGTCGGGCGCAATGGCGCCCTCGGCCAACCCGCGCAGCACCAGATGCCCGCCCATCGAATGGCCCATCACCACATGCGTCCCCGGCGTCTCCGCCTGCCACGCAGCGGCAAAGGCGCGGAGATCGGCGATGTAGGTCGCGAAATCGTCGATATGTCCGCAATCGGCCTTGGGGGTGAGCCGCCCGGACCCGCCCTGCCCGCGCCAGTCGAACGCGGTGATCGTCCAACCCTGCCCGTGCCAATGCGCAAAGCTTTCGATGTACTTCTCGAAAACGTCACCGCGCCCGCTCTGGAACAAAATGCTCCCGCGCGGGGTGCCCGCTGCCGGCCAGTGGAAGCGACGGAGCGGCCAGCCATCGGGGGCACTCCAGCGGTCGATCACCGCGCCGTCGGGTATCGCACGCGCAAAATTCCGGGAAACTGCCATGCCGCGTGGTTACGGTTTCGTAAGCCGGTCCGTCTACCCATTTGGCCCATGGGGGCGATCATCCAGGCCTGTCTGCTCGTCGCGCTGGCGCTGCTCCTGCTCTCCGCCGGGATCGAGGACGTGCGCTTCCGCACCATCGCCAATGCCAAGAACGCCGCGATCGCGCTCGCCGCGCCGCTCTGGTGGTGGGCGAGTGGGCTGGCACTGTGGCCGGACATCGCCCTCCAGATCGGATGCGCCGCGATCGTCTTCGCGCTGTTCATCGCCGTGTTCGCCATGGGCGCGATGGGCGGCGGCGACGTCAAGCTGATCGGCGCGCTCGCGCTGTGGCTGCCGCTGGCGCCGCTGCTGCGCATGCTGGTCCTGATGTCGCTGCTCGGCGGCGCGCTGACCCTGGCGATGCTGCTGACCCAGCGGCTCCGCGGGCGCAGCGTCGGCGCGATCGAGGTGCCGTACGGCGTGGCGATCACCCTGGGCGCCGGAATTGTCCTCTACGAACCGATTCTTAACCGGATTGGGTGATGCTTAACGCCGCCACAACCGGGTCGGCCAACGAATACGAAAAGGCGTGATTCAACATGGACGCACGTAGGCTATTGCTGCTCGTCTGCGCGTTGCTGGTCGCCGGCATCACCGCGTTCATGGCGCGCACGCTGGTGCTAGGATCTGCCGCACCCGCCGCCGGGGCGATGGCACCGGGCGCCCCCGCCGCGGCCGCCGCCGCGCCGGTCAACACCACCGAAGTGCTGGTCGCCAAGCGCGCGCTGCCGGTGGGTACGATCCTCGACGCCACCGCACTCGAATTCCGCCCCTGGCCCAAGGACCTCGTCGAAGGCGCCTATTATGTCCGCGGCCAGAGCGAGCCCGCCAAGCTGCAAGGCGCCGTCGTCCGCTTCGCCGTGCCCGCCGGCCAGCCGGTGACCCAGGGCGCGCTGGTCAAGCCCGGCGACCGCGGCTTCCTCGCCGCCGCGCTCGGCCCCGGCATGCGCGCGGTGACCGTCCCCGTCTCCGCCCAGAGCGCGGTTGCCGGCTTCGTCTTCCCGGGCGACCATATCGACCTGATCCTCACCCAGACGGTGAGCGGCGACGGCCCGCCGCTGCGCGCCTCCGAGACCGTGCTGCGCAACCTGCGCGTGCTCGCCACCGACCAGCGCACCGACAAGCAGACCGACGACAAGGGCAAGACCGTGGTCACCGCCTATTCCACCGTCACCGTCGAGGCGACGCCCAAGATCGCCGAGAAGATCGCGGTCGCCCAGACCGTCGGCACGCTGTCGCTGTCGCTGCGCTCGCTCGCCGATACCCAGACCGACCTCGACGAGGCGATCGCCAGCGGCGCGGTGAGCGTGCCCGATGATCCCAAGAAGGAAAAGGCGTTCCTGGCCCGTGCCACCAGCCGGCCGCAGGACGACAGCGACTCCTATGTCACCGGCGCCGATGTCTCGCGCTTCCAGCGCCGCACCGTGCCGGCCACCCAGGGCGCTCCCTCCGGCATGGCCGCGCCCGCGCCGGCCATGGTGAACAGCGCGCCAGTCGCGGCGCAGCCGATCGGCACCGTGGTCCGCGTCGTGCGCGGCAGCGATGCCAGCCTCGTCCCCGTCGGCGGAAAGAACTGAGATGCAGCGCACCCTTCCCCTCGGCGCCGCGGCCCTGGTCGCGCTGCTCGCCGCCTCGCCCGCGCTCGCGCAGAACCGCAGCGCCAAGCCCGTCGCCCGGATGGCGCAGCTGCCCGCCGGCAGCCAGCGCCCGGCGCACGAGGTGCTGCTCTCGATCGGCGAGGGCGAGCTGGTCACCCTGCCCGCCGCTGCCGCCAATGTCTGGACCTCGAACCCCGGCGTCGCCGACGTCTATGTCGCAAGCACCCGGCAGATCCACCTCTATGGCAAGGCGTTCGGCGAGGCGACGGTGTTCGCCACCAATGCCGCCGGGGCGGTCGTCTATTCGGCGAACATCCGCGTCAGCCAGAACATCAGCAGCATCGATGCGATGATGAAGGCGGCGATGCCGGATGCCGACATCACCGTCACCACGGTCGGCCAGATCGCGGTGCTCAACGGCACCGTCCGCTCGCCGCAGGACAGCGAGCAAGCGCAACGGCTGGTCACCGGCCTGCTCAACCCGGGCGTGAATATCAACGACGCCAATGCATCGCTCAAGATCGGCGTGGTCAACCGGCTGCGCACCGCGACGCCGCTGCAGGTGCAGCTGCAGGTCCGTTTCGCCGAGGTGAGCCGCAGCTTCGTCAAGAACCTCAACGTCAACCTGACCAACCGCGATCGCGGCAGCTTCCTGTTCGGCATCAGCCAGGGCAAGGCGGGCACGATCACCACCAACACCGGCACCACCGCGGACCCCGCCACCGGCGCGCCGCCGGGGGCCAGCATCTTCTCCTTCCCCGCGCCCAGCACCGGCAACACCATGCTCGGCGCGGCGGGCCGCTTCCTCGGCACCGACCTACTCGCCAGCCTCGATTTCGGCGAGACGATCGGCCAGGTTTCCACCCTCGCCTCGCCCAGCCTCACCGCGCTGTCGGGCGAGACCGCGAATTTCCTCGCGGGCGGCGAGATCCCGATCCCCATCGCGCAGGCGCTCGGCACCACCACGGTGGAATACAAGCAGTATGGCGTCAGCCTCGCCTTCACCCCCACGGTACTGGCGGACGGGCGCATCTCGCTCCACGTCCGCCCGGAAGTGTCGCAGCTCTCTTCCTCGGGCGCGGTGACGCTGGCCAACACGACCATCCCCGCGCTAACCACCCGCCGCAGCGAGACGACGGTGGAGATGGGCTCGGGCGAGAGCATGGTGATCGGCGGGCTGCTCCAGAACAGCCACAACAACTCGATCACCAAGACGCCGGGTCTCGGCGACATGCCGATCCTCGGCGCGCTGTTCCGCTCCAACGCCTTCCAGCGCAACGAGACCGAGCTGGTGATCGTGATCACCCCCTATCTCGTCCGCCCGGTCAACGCGAACCAGATCCGCCTGCCGACCGACGGCTACAAGGCGCCGAACGACTTCGATCGCATCTTCCTGGGCTCGCTGGCCGAAGGCAAGTCGGGCGGCGAACGGCCGATGCCGAGCATGGCGCCGCAAAGCGCGGCGCCTGCCACCGGCGCGCTGGCCCCGGCACCGGTCGCGCCGGCCAGCCGTCCTGCCAAATCCAAGAACGCCGCCGCCGCGCCGGGCTTCGGCCTGTGATGCGCCCGTCGAGGAGAACCGCCTTGTTGCCGCGTCCCGCTCTCGCCCTGCTCGCCCCCGCGCTGCTGCTCGCCGGTTGCGCGGGCTATAATGGCGACCTCGATTCGATCCACCAGCCGATCGTCAGCCGCCAGGACCTGACGCTCGACCTCCAGGCAGACGGCAGCCGCCTCGCCCCGGGCGAAGAGCGCCGCCTCGCCGAATGGATGGGCGCGATGAACCTGCGCTACGGCGACCGCATCGCGATCGACGACGGCGCCGACGGCAGCACCGGCCGCAGCGACATCGCCGCCGCCGCCGGAGGCTACGGCCTGCTGCTCGCCGACCACGCCCCCGCCACCGGCCGGCCGGACGCGCCGGGCACCGTCCGCGTGGTGCTCACCCGCACCAGCGCCGCGGTGCCGGGCTGCCCCGACTATCGTCATTTCAGCGGCGCGACCGCCGATGCCAGCACCAGCTCCAACTTCGGCTGCGCAACTGCGTCGAACCTCGCGGCGATGGTCGCCGATCCGGCCGACCTCGTCCGCGGCGCCCCCGGCGCCCCCATTGCCGACCCGCTGACGGTCAGCAAGGCGATCGGCGCCTATCGCGCGGCCGCGCCCAGCGGCGGCGGCGGCGGCACGGTGAAGGGCGAATCGAGCGGAGGGCCGAAGTGAACGCGCCCTTCAACCCCGGCCGCGCAGCTAGCCGCGATCCGTTCACCGCCTTCGTCTGCGACGAGGCAACGGCCGAGCTGATGCGCCCGATTGCGGTCGAACTCGGCTGGTCGCCGGAGAAGGTCAACAAGGGCGGGCTGCGCAACGCGGTGCAGACGCTGGCCGTCTCCGCCAGCCCGCTCGTGCTGTTCGTCGACCTGTCCGAATCGGGCGATCCGCTCAACGATATCAACGCGCTCGCCGAAGTGTGCGAGCCCGGAACGATCGTGCTCACCGCCGGCGCGGTGAACGACGTGCGGCTCTACCGCGACCTGATCGCCAGCGGCATCCAGGATTACCTGCTCAAGCCGATCAACCCGGACATGCTGCGCGACGCGTTTCTGCAAGCGCAGACCGCGCTGGCGGCACCCAAGCAGAGCGACGCGAGCGCCGGCCGGCCGCACTGCGCGGCGGCGGTGATCGGCACCCGCGGCGGCTGCGGCGCGACCAGCATCGCGACGTCGCTCGCCTGGCTGATGGGCGAGCGCCAGGGCCGCACCACCGCGCTGCTGGACCTCGACGTGCATTTCGGCACCGGTGCGCTGGCGCTCGACCTCGAGCCCGGCCGCGGTCTGACCGACGCGATCGAGAATCCCAGCCGCATCGACGGGCTGTTCATCGAGCGCGCGATGGTCCGCGCCTCCGAACGGCTCGCGGTACTCTCGGCCGAAGCGCCGATCAACGCGCCGATGACCGGCGACGGCGCCGCCTTCTACCAGCTGCAGGAAGAGATTCGCGGCGCCTTCGAGTGCACGATCACCGATCTGCCGCGCCAGATGCTGGTGCAGCACCCGCATCTGATCGCCGACATGCAGGTAGCGGTGCTGGTGACGGAGCTAACGCTGGCCGCCGCGCGCGACACGATCCGCATCCTCAGCTGGTTCAAGTCCAACGCGCCGCAGACGCAGATCTTCCTCGTCGCCAACAAGATGCCGCAGCCCGCGCTGCTCGAGATCAGCCGCAAGGAATTCGAAGGGTCGATCGAGCGCCCGATCGATTTCGTCGTGCCGTTCGAACCCAAGCTCGCCGCCCAGGCCGCGAAGCTGGGCAAGCCGATGGCGGAAGTGGGCCGCACCAATCGCGCCATGGCCCCGATCGGCGAGCTTGCCGGCCGCATCCTTGAGATCACCGATGCCGGCGCCGAAGGCGAGCGCAAGCAGGCGGCCAAGGGCGGCTCGCTGCTCAGCAAGCTGGGCGACCTCAAGGCGCTGATGGCGAGCAAGAAGAAGTAGGCCGATGCCGCTGCTGCCGCTCCTGATGCTGGGCCTGGGGGTCGCCGCGGTGCTCGTGCTGCTGGTGCTGGCGCTGTCCGGCCCCTCGGCGCAGCGCGCGAGCGCACGGCGGCTGACCTCGCTGCGCGACCGGCACATGGTGAGCGCCAACGGCGCCAATGCGATGGAAGCGCAGCTGCGCCGCATCTCGACGACGCAGGCGAGCGGCTTCGACCTCACCTTCGCGCGGCTGCTGCCCAACCAGGAACAGCTCGAAAAGCGGCTGGCGATGACCGGCAAGAGCTGGACGCTGGGGCAATATGGCCTCGCCACGCTGGGCCTCGCGCTGGCGGTGGCGGTGCTGCTGCTGTTCGAAGGCGCGCCGCTGCTGCTCTCGATCGTGTTCGGGTTGTTCCTCGGGCTGGGGCTGCCGCATTTCGTCGTCGGCTTCCTGATCAAGCGGCGTGTCGCCAAGTTCACCGCCACTTTCCCCGACGCGATTGACCTGCTGGTGCGCGGCCTGCGCTCGGGCCTGCCGATCACCGAGACGATCGGCGTGGTCGGCTTCGAGATGCCGGGGCCGGTGGGCGAGGAATTCCGCGCGATCAGCGACAAGATGAAGATCGGCCGCACACTCGACGCGGCACTCCAGGAAACCGCCGACCGGCTCGGCACCCCCGAGTTCCAGTTCTTCACCATCACCATCCAGATCCAGCGCGAGACCGGCGGCAACCTGGCCGAGACGCTGAACAACCTGTCCGACGTGCTGCGCAAGCGCGCGCAGATGAAGCTGAAGATCAAGGCGATGTCGTCGGAAGCCAAGGCCTCTGCGATCATCGTCGGCGCGCTGCCCTTCATCGTGTTCGGGCTGATCTGGTCGATCAACAACGAATACATGATGCACTTCTTCACCGATCAGCGGCTGATCGTCACCGGCGGCGGCGGGCTGATCTGGATGGCGCTGGGCGCCTTCATCATGGCCAAGATGGTCAATTTCGAGATCTGACGGCGATGGCACCCACCCAAGGCCCCACCTTGCTCGGCATCGACGTCCTCTGGGTCGCGACGATCCTGTCGGCGGTCGCGGCGTTTGCGGTGCTCGTCGCCATCTATGCCGCCACCACGGTGCGCAACCCGATGGCGCGTCGGGTGAAGATGCTCAACGAACGCCGCGAGCAGCTCAAGGCCGGGATCGTCGCCACCCCGTCCAAGCGCCGCGCCAAGCTGGTCCAGCGCAGCGACACCACCGACCGCATCCGCAGCTTCCTCAGCTCGCTCAAGGTGCTGCAGGACGAGCAGGTGAAGGCAGCGCAGGTGAAGCTGCTCCAGGCCGGCATCCGCAGGCGGGAATGGGCGGTGGGCGTGATCCTCGGCCGGCTGGTGCTGCCGATCCTGTTCGGCGGGCCGATGCTCTACTTCGTCTACGGCACCGACATGTTCGCCGACTGGAGCCCGCTCAAGGCCTATGGGCTGGTCGCGGGCAGCTTCATCCTCAGCTACAAGGCGCCCGACCTCTACCTCAAGAACCGCATCCAGAAGCGCACCGACGCGATCCGCAAGGGCCTGCCCGACGCGCTCGACCTGCTGGTGATCTGCGCGGAGGCGGGCCTGACCGTCGATGCCGCCTTCGGCCGCGTCGCCAAGGAACTCGGCCGCGCCTATCCCGAACTGGGTGAGGAATTCTCGCTCACCGCGATCGAACTCGGCTTCCTCACCGATCGCCGCGCCGCGTTCGAGAACATGGCGATGCGCATCAATCTGGATGCAATTCGCGGTGTCGTTACAACCATGATCCAAACCGAGAAATACGGCACCCCGCTCGCCTCGGCATTGCGCGTCCTTTCTGCAGAATTTCGTAATGAAAGAATGATGCGGGCGGAAGAAAAGGCCGCGCGTTTGCCTGCGATCATGACCGTTCCACTGATTCTGTTCATCCTGCCGGTCCTCTTCATCGTGATCCTCGGCCCCGCCGCCTGCTCGATCAATGATTCGCTGATGCATTGACGTTTACGGAACCGAAGGCGCGGTGACAGGTTGTTGGCGGGTTGCCGGGAGCCCGACTGATGACCGACTTGCCCTACACCACCCCCTTGCAGTTCATCGGCCTCGCGCTCGCGCTGGTCGCCGGCTGGCTGCTCGGCCTGGCGAGCAGCAACGCCGGGCGCCGCTGGCGCGAGCGCTACGAGGCGGAGCGCGACGCGCACCAGGCGCTGCGCGAGGAACTCGCTACCGCCAACACCCGCATCCGCGATCTGGAGGCGGCCAATTCCCGGCTGGAGCGCACCATCGCCGATCGCCGACCGGCCACGCCCGTCGCGGACCCGGCGCCGACCAAGCGCGATTCGGCCGTTCGCAGCTGGTTCTACGGCGGAACCGACGTGCTTGCCCGTATCCGCGGCATCGACGAGCATCGCGAGCGCCAGCTCAACCAGCTCGGCATCCAGCATTTCCGCGACATCGAGGAACTGCCCCGCGGCGACGAGCTGCCGCTGGAGGAACGACTCGGCCTGCCCCACGGCACGATCGTCGACGAGCGCTGGCGCGAGCAGGCAGCACTGCTCCGCGCCGGCGAGACCGACGAGCACGCGCGCAGGTTCGGCCACCACGCCTGAAAATGTCTTACAATAGAGGTTGACTGTCGCCCGGGCGCAACGCTCGGGCGTTTTGTTGTGCGCGCCGTTCCGGCGAGAGCGCTCGGCCGCACTCCAAGCGGATTCTCGCGATAATGCCCGCTTTACCGCCCTTTAGCGCTCTATTTTTGCAAGAATGAAAAGGCGAAGGCACTGATAAAATTACCTGGCGTGCCATAACCGATCCCCTACCTTTCATCGGAACGTCTCAAATAGGTCATGCGGTCGTAGCCGACTGGCTTGACAACTGGTCAGGCCTCTAGGACATTTGTCGGACCACGAGCAGCAAGCTCGGGACAGAAAAAACAGAGCACCGCAGCAGGGTTTGCCAATTTTTGATGAGGGGTGGTTTGATGTTGAGTCCTTCGACGACCAAGGCGCGTCGCGCCGTTTCCGGTACCAAGTTGGTATTGCTTTCCGCAGGTTGCATCGCAGCGTTGGCGCTAGGCGACCCTGCCTTCGCGCAGACCGACGCCGCCCCCGCTGCGCAGGCTCAGGACGATACCGGCGGCGACATCGTCGTCACCGGCTTCCGCTCGAGCCTCGCCTCGGCGCTCGACGCGAAGCGCAAGGACATCCGCATCACCGACGGCATCTCGGCCGAGGATATCGGCAAGTTCCCGGCGCAGAATATCACCGAGGCGATCCAGCGCATCGCCGGCGTCCAGATGTCGAACATCAACGGCCGCGGCTCGACGATCAGCATCCGCGGTCTCGGCGCGCAATATGCCCGCACCACGATCAACGGCCAGACCTTCGCCAGCGCCGACTTCAAGGACGGCTTCCGCTACGATATCATCCAGACCGATCTCGCCAGCGCGATCCAGGTGGTCAAGTCGCCCACCGCGGACATGGACACCGGCGGCCTGTCGGGCACCGTCAACATCGATACCGTGAAGCCGCTCGCCTATAAGGGCCCGCGCTTCATCGTCGGCGTGAAGGGCTATAATTCCGAATATCGCGGCAAGGAATGGACGCCCAAGGTCAGCGGCGCGTACATCGACAGCTTCGCCGGCGGCACGCTGGGCGTGATGGCGAACGTCAGCTACCAGAAGCTGAAGGATCGCGGCGACTATGTCTTCATCAAGAACTGGTACCAGCCGGGCCAGGTCGTAGCGGACGCCGTCGTTCCGGGCAACATCCGCTATCGCCGCATCGATCGCGATACCGAGCAGCTGATGGCCAGCGGCGCGCTGCAGTGGAAACCCAGCGACAATTTCGAAGCGCTGCTCCAGGGCGAATATTCGCGCGACCACACCCGCTACACCACACGCCAGATGGTGTTCGGCCGCTGGCAGCCGGGCGCGGTGACGGTGAACAGCGTCAAGAACGGGATGGCGACCAACATCTCGATCAGCAGCTTCAACGTCGACAACAACACCCAGCCCGAACTGCGCAACCTGAAGACCCAGGCCTATACCGGCACGATCAACTGGCAGCCGGGCGAACGCTGGAAGGTGCACGCCGTCGCCCACTATACCAAGGGAGACGCGGCGCTGTACGAATGGGCGACCATCGACGAGATCCGCTTCGCCAATGGCGGCACGCTCGACGTTTCGGACCCGAGCAACGTCAAATGGTCGACCGCGAGCCTCACCGACGGTTCGATGTGGAACAGCGCCAACCGCACCTGGTTCGCGTTCGTCGATGGCGCGACGCATATCCAAAGCGCGAAGGACAAGGCCGCCCAGCTCGACGTCACCAGGGATCTCGACTGGCACGGCATCCAGTCGCTGGCCGTCGGCGCCAAGTATCACCACGAAAGCTTCGCGACCAACGCGTATCGCCACGATCGCGATGCCGATGTGGCCGATCCGGTGAAATATCCCGAATATGCCTGGATCCCCAATCTCGGCACCACCGGCCAGCTGGTCGACAACTTCCTGGGCGGCGCGATGTCGATCCCGCACGCCTTCCTTTCGGTCAACGCGGACGAATGGCAGCGCATCCTGGCGTCCAAGGGCATCACCGTGCCCGACGTGCCCGATTGGCCCAGCACCTATCGCGTCGATCGCTACGTGCCGGCCGTCTATGCCATGGCCAATGTGGACACGCAGATCGGCGGCATGGCGCTGCGCGGCAATCTGGGCGTGCGCTACGAGCACACCCGCCAGAACGTTACCGCCAGCGTGACCGACGGCACCGGCAGCGGATCCGCGCTGCTCGGGCAGCAGCATGTCATCCAGAATTATGGCAACGTGCTGCCCAGCGCGAGCTTCGCCCTGGACCTCACGCCGAAACTGGTCGCCCGCTTCGCCGCGGCCAAGGTGCTGGTGCGCCCGCTGCTCAACAGCCAGACGCAGATGGCGGACACGATCAGCACCGGCCAGTCGCAGGGGCGCCGCTTCACCTCGGTCTCCGAAGGCGAATCGCGCCTGAAGCCGCTCACCGCCAACCAGCTCGACCTCAGCCTGGAATTCTACCATGGCCGCGGCAATTCGGTGAGCATCGCCGGCTTCTACAAGGCGGTGAAGAACGGCACCTTCACCCAGTTCTACTGCCCCAGCTCGTACAACGGCGTGGCGCTGAACGGGATCGTCACCGATTGCCAGTCGGCCGATCGAACCGCCGATTACAGCTTCAGCCGCGTGCTGAACGACGGCCGCACCATCCACATCAAGGGCGTGGAGTTCTCGGCCTCCGAGAATTTCGATGCGATCCTGCCGGTCAAGGGCTTCGGCGCCACCGGCAACGTCACGCTGGTGGATACCAATTCGAGCGCGCTGGGCACCGGCTTCAACCTGCGCGACCTGTCGAAGTTCACCGCCAACATCACGCCTTATTGGGAAAACGAGATGTTCAGCGTGCGCTTCTCGGTCAACCACCGCAGCGCGTACAAGCAGGACGCCGCCAGCAGCTTCTTCGTCAACAGCGGCGAGATCCACACGGTGCGCGCGCGCACCCAGATGGACCTGGCGCTGGGCTTCACGCCCAACAAGTGGCTGAACTTCACGGGCGGCATCATCAACCTGAACGACACCCACGAAGACGCCTACCAGACCACCGCGGACACCTTCCAGATGGCCAGCCGCACCGGTCGCACCTTCTATCTGTCGGCCACGACCAAGTTCTGATCGACCGACACCGGGCTGTTCCCGGGGGCGCCCCTCTTCCGCAAGGAAGGGGGGCGTTTCTCGTTTGGGGGGGCGCATTCCGCTTTGACGACAAGCAACGGGACGTGCCGCAGTCCCGACCCCGCTACCCGCCCGGCTCCATCGAGGGAGATCGGACATGACGTTGCTTGCGGACAAGACGGCCATCATCACCGGGGCGAGTTCAGGGATAGGTCGCGCGGCGGCGCTGCTGTTCGCGGCGCAGGGGGCCTCCCTGGTGCTGGTGGCGCGTCGCAAGGAACGGCTAGAGGCGCTGGTGGAAGACATCGTCGCGGCGGGCGGCAGCGCGGTGGCGATGACCGGCGACGTCACCGATGCGGCGACCCACGAAGCTGCCGTCGCCGCTGCGCAGACACGATTCGGCGGGCTGCACATTGCCTTCAATAATGCCGGACTGGTTGGCCCGATGCAGCCGCTTGCCATGATAGACCCCACGGACTGGCAGGCGGTGCTGGCAACCAACCTCACCGCCGCGTTCCTCGGCGCACGCGCGCAGATTCCGGCGATGCTGGCCAGCGGCGGCGGCGCGCTGGTGTTCACCGGCAGCTTCGTTGGCGCGAGCGTGGGGTTACCGGGGATGAGCGCCTATGCGGCGGCCAAGGCAGGGCTGCTCGGGCTGGTACGCGGCATCACCGCCGACTATGCGGCCGCCGGCATCCGGGCCAACGCGTTGCTCCCCGGCGGCACCGCAACGGAGATGGCGGGCGACGACACGCAACGCGAATGGGCCGCGGGCCTGCACGCGATGAAGCGGATCGCTGACCCGGACGAAATTGCGCAAGCCGCGCTGTTCCTGGCGAGTGACATGGCGAGCTTCGTGACGGGTTCGTCGCTATGGGCGGATGGCGGCAATGCCGCGGTGAAGCTGTAGCAAGCGCACGATAGCCCCTCCCCTTCAGGCGAGGGGTTTGCAGGCCGAGCGGTCTAGCGCAACACCGCCCGCGTATAGTTCTCCACCACTTCCGCCAGCGCCCGGCCCTCGCCGTCCAGCACCAGCGCGCGGTGGCGGAGCACATAGGGCGCTAACCCCCCCAGTACCTGCTCCAGCGGCTTGCGGTGCGGGTGGAGCGGGCGGATCACCGCGCCGAACGGGGTATCGCCCTGTTCCAGCGCGGCGTTCATCTCCGGGGTCAGCCGCGCCGGCACATACCAGTTCTCGGCGACCGACAGTGCCACGCCCGCGCAGCTGAGCACGACGCTGCGGTACACGACCCGCTCGTCCGGCCCGATGCCGAGCCGCGTCCGCTGCTCGGGCGTCGGGTCCTTTTGCGCCGTCCGATCGACCTCGGCGACGACCGGAGCACCGCAGCGGCGTTCCAGCACGGCGGTGGCGGTGGGGCTGGCGAGAAGGTCGCGGCTGAGTGCCGCCGCATCGTCCGTCGCTGCCGCTACCGCCACTACCAGCATCACTTTCCTCTTATGGCCGCCTGCGCTGCCGCAAGCCGCGCGATCGGCACGCGATAGGGCGAAGCCGAGACATAATCGAGCCCCGTCTTCTCGCAGAACGCGATCGAGGCGGGATCGCCGCCATGTTCGCCGCAGATGCCGAGCTTGATGTCGGGCCGCGTCGCCCGGCCACGCTCGGCGGCGAGCGCGATCAGCTGGCCGACGCCCTCCACGTCGAGGCTGACGAACGGATCCTTGGCGTAGATGCCCTTCTCGACATAGGTCGTCAGGAAGCGCGAGGCGTCGTCGCGGCTCACGCCGAGCGTGGTCTGGGTGAGGTCATTGGTGCCGAACGAGAAGAAGGCGCCCACCTCGGCGATCTCGCCCGCCATCAGTGCGGCGCGCGGCAGCTCGATCATCGTGCCGACCAGATAGTCGAGCGTGCGGCCCTTTTCGGCGAACACCGCCTGCGCGGCCTTGTCGACCACCGCCTTCATCAGCTCCAGCTCGCGCCGGGTGCCTACCAGCGGGATCATCACTTCCGGCACCGGCGCCGCACCCGACTTCTCCGCCACGGCAATCGCAGCCTCGAAGATCGCGCGCGCCTGCATCTCGTAGATTTCGGGATAGGTCACACCCAGACGACAGCCGCGATGGCCGAGCATCGGGTTGAACTCGTGCAGCTCGGCCGCGCGGCGCTTGAGCGTGTCGACGTCCACGCCCGCCGCCGTGGCGACCTCGGCGAATTCCGCCTCTTCGTGCGGCAGGAACTCGTGGAGCGGCGGATCGAGCAGGCGGATCGTCACCGGCAGGCCGGCCATCACCTCGAAGATTTCGAGGAAGTCGCTGCGCTGTTCGGGCAGCAGCTTCTCCAGCGCGGCCCGTCTACCGGCCTCGTTCTCGGCGAGGATCATCTGGCGGACGGCGGTGATGCGCGCCGAATCGAAGAACATGTGCTCGGTGCGGCACAGGCCGACGCCCTCGGCGCCGAACTCGCGCGCGGTGCGGCAGTCGAGCGGCGTCTCGGCATTGGCGCGCACCTTGAGGCGGCGGACCTCGTCGGCCCAGGCCATCAGCGTGCCGAAATCGCCGGACAGCTCGGGCTGCACGGTCGGCACCTGGCCGGCCATCACCTCGCCGGTGGCGCCGTCGATCGTCACCATGTCGCCCTCGCGGACCTCACGCCCGCCGACGCGCATCACCTTCGCGCGCGCGTCGATCGACAGGCTGCCCGCACCGGAGACGCAAGGCCGGCCCATGCCGCGCGCGACGACCGCCGCATGGCTGGTCATCCCGCCGCGCGCGGTCAGGATTCCGCGCGCGGCGTGCATGCCGTGAATGTCCTCGGGGCTGGTCTCGACACGAATCAGGATCACCGCATCGCCGGCATTGGCGCGCTTCTCCGCCGTGTCGCTGTCGAACACCGCAAGGCCCGAGGCGGCGCCCGGCGAGGCGGGCAGGCCCTTGGTAAGCACGTCGCGCGACGCCTTGGGGTCGAGCGTCGGGTGGAGCAGCTGGTCGAGCGCGCCCGGATCGACGCGCAGGATCGCCTCCTCGCGGGTAATCAGCCCCTCATTCGCCATGTCGACCGCGATCTTCAGCGCCGCCTTGGCGGTGCGCTTGCCGCTGCGCGTCTGCAGCATCCACAGCTTGGCGCGTTCGACGGTGAACTCGATGTCCTGCATGTCGCGGTAATGGGTTTCGAGCCGGTCGAACACCGCCGCCAGCTCGCCATAGACCTCGGGCATCGCCTCTTCCATCGAGGCGGGCTTGGCGCCTGCCGCCTCGCGGGCGGTCTTGGTCAGATATTGCGGCGTGCGGATGCCGGCGACGACGTCCTCGCCCTGCGCGTTGATCAGGAACTCGCCATAATAAGCGCGCTCGCCGGTCGAGGGGTCGCGGGTGAACGCCACGCCCGTCGCCGAGGTGTCGCCCATGTTGCCGAACACCATTGCCTGCACGTTCACCGCCGTGCCCCAGTCGGCCGGAATGTCGTTCAACCGGCGATAGACCTTGGCGCGCTCCGACTGCCACGAGCCGAACACCGCGCCGATCGCACCCCAGAGCTGGTCGTGCACGTCCTGCGGGAACGGCTTGTTCCACAGCTCCTCGACGATGCTCTTATATTCGGCGACCAGCGCCTGGAGGTCGCTGGCCGACAGCTCGGTATCAAGCGTGAAGCCGCGATCTTCCTTGGCGATCTCCAGCGCTTCCTCGAACCGGCCATGGTCGAGACCGAGCACGACATCCGCATACATCTGGATGAAGCGGCGATAGCTGTCCCAGGCGAAGCGGTCGTCGCCGCTGGTCGCGGCTAGGCCCTGCACCGTCTGGTCGTTGAGGCCGAGGTTGAGGACGGTGTCCATCATCCCCGGCATCGAGACGCGCGCGCCCGAGCGGACCGAGACGAGCAGCGGATCGCCCGCATCGCCGAACTGCTTGCCGGTGATCGCGGCGATATGCGCGATGCCGTTCGCCACCTCGGCCTTCACGCTCTCGGGGAAGGTCTCGCCTTCCTCATAATAACGCGTGCACATCGCGGTGGAGATGGTGAAGCCCGGCGGCACCGGCAGCCCGATCGAGGCCATCTCGGCAAGGTTCGCGCCCTTGCCGCCGAGCAGATTCTTGTCGCCCGCACCACCGTCCGAAACACCACCGCCGAAGCGGTACACATATTGCGTCATTCTGATCCCCTTCCGATCGAAGCGCCCTTTCAAGACAGAAAGGGCGCTACCGCAGGTGCGAAGAAGGCGGAACCGCTGACTACGTTGTCGGTATCCGATTATTTCGGGACCGTGGCAGTTTCAGGCCAATTTACGGGATATTAATCGTACAATTAAGCCCCTCAACCTTCGATCTTGGCGAAGTCCGCGACCTTGTGCACTGCGTCACGCATCCGCGCGAGCAGGCCGAGGCGCGCGGCGCGCTTGGCGGGATCAGCGTCGTTGACGGTCACCTGATCGAAGAAGGCATCGATCGGCGCGCGCAGGATGGCGAGCGCGGCCATGGCGTCCTCGAACTGCTCGGCTTCAATCGCGGCGGTCGCCTTGGGCTCGGCGGCGTCGAGCGCGGCGGCGAGCGCGGCCTCGGCGGGTTCGGGCGCGGGGTTCACGGCGCCGGCTTCCCATTCCTCCTTCTTGAGGATGTTCGCCGCGCGCTTGTAGCCGGCGAGCAGGTTGGCGCCGTCCTCGGTCGTGACGAACGCCTGCAGCGCCTTCACCCGCGCGAGCAGGCGGACGAGATCGTCCTCCCCGCCGAGCGCGAACACTGCGTCGATCAGGTCGTGGCGAACACCGGCTTCGCGCTGCTGGACCTTGAGGCGATCGGCGAAGAAGTCGAGCACCTCCTGGCTGACCGAACGCAGCAGCGGGAAGCGCAGGCCGTTGTCGAGCAGGATAGCGAGCACGCCCAGCGCCGAGCGCCGAAGCGCGAACGGATCCTTGGAGCCGCTCGGCTTGAGGTCGACGCCGAAGAACTGGGTGATGCTGTCCAGCTTGTCCGCCAGCGCCACCGCGACCGTCACCGGATCGGTGGGGACGTCATCGCCCTGCCCGACCGGCTTGTAGTGATCGCGGATCGCCGCGGCGACCGCCGGGTCTTCCCCTTGCGCGGCGGCGTAATAGCCGCCCATCAGGCCCTGCAGCTCGGGGAACTCGCCGACCATGCCGGTGACGAGGTCCGCCTTGGCGAGTTCGGCCGCGCGTCGTGCCAGCGCCGGATCGCAGTTCGGCACGATTTTCTCGGCCGCCAGCCACTCGGCCAGCTTCGCGACACGCGCGACCTTGTCGGCCACCGTGCCCAGCTTTTCGTGGAAGACGATCTTCTCGAGCTTCCCCACCTGATCGGCCAGCTTCACCTTGAGGTCCGTCTCGTAGAAGAAGCGCGCATCGCTCAGCCGCGCCGCCAGCACCTTCTGGTTGCCCGCGACGATCTTCTCGCCGCCATCGGCCGCGTCGATGTTCGCCACGCAGACGAACGCGTTGGCCAGCTTGCCAGCAGCATCGCGGCACACGAAATATTTCTGGTTCACCCGCGCGGTGAGCTGGATCACCTCGGGCGGCACCGCCAGAAAGGCTTCGTCGAAGCGGCCGAGCAGCGGCATCGGCCATTCGGTCAGCCCGGCATTCTCGAACAGCAGGCCCTCGTCCTCGATCAGGCTGAGCCCGGCCTTCTGCGCCGCCATCTTCGCGCCCAGCGCGATGATGTTGCGCCGCTCGGCACCATCGACGATGACATGGCAGGCCCGCAGCTTCTCGAAATAGTCATCGGCCGAACCGATAGTGATGACACCCGGATGGTGGAAGCGATGCCCCACCGTCGCCGCACCGCTCGCCACGCCCGCGATTTCGCACGGCACCACGTCGCTGCCGAACAGCGCGACGATGCCCTGCAGCGGCCGCACCCAGCGCGGGCTCTCGGTGGAGAGCGACGGCGCGCCCCAGCGCATCGACTTGGGCCAAGGGAAAGCACGGATCACCGCGGGGATCGCGGCGGCCAGCACGTCCGCCGTCGCGCGGCCGGGCTTGTCGACGATCGCGAACAACACGCCGTCGCGCTCGACCAGCTGGTCGGCGGTCAGGCCGGTCTTGCGCAGAAAGCCTTCGAGCGCCTGGGGCGGCGCGCCGACGCGCGGGCCCTTGGTCTCCTCGGAGACCGCGGCGGTCTGCTCGGGCAGGCCCTTGAGGATCAGCGCCAGCCGGCGCGGCGTCGCGTAGGACACGACCTCGGCCGCCTTGAGGCCGGCCTTGTCCAGCTCGGCGGCGAACAGGCGGGCGAGATCCTCCCGCGCCTTTTCCTGCATGCGCGCCGGGATTTCCTCCGAGCGAAGTTCGAGAAGAAAGTCCGTCACGCTGCCCACCCGTTCTTTTCCATCCACGCCGTGCAGGCGCCCTTCGCCAGATCGCGCACCCGGCCGATATAGGCCTGGCGCTCCGCCACCGAGATGACGCCGCGCGCGTTCAGCAGGTTGAAGATGTGGCTCGCCTCGATCGCCTGCTCATAGGCCGGGATCGGCAGCTTCGCCTCCAGCGAGCGCTCGCACTCGGCCGCGGCCTTGCGGAACAGGTCGAACAGCGCATCGGTATCGGCGATCTCGAAGTTCCACTTCGACATCTCGCGCTCATTCTCCAGGAACACGTCGCCATAGGTCACGCCCGCGTCGTTGAAGGCGAGATCGTACACGCTGTCCTTGTTCTGGATGTACATGGCGAGGCGTTCGAGCCCATAGGTCAGCTCGCCCGCCACCGGCTTGCAGTCATAGCCGCCCATCTGCTGGAAATAGGTGAACTGGGTGACTTCCATCCCGTCGCACCAGACTTCCCAGCCCAGGCCCCAGGCGCCGAGCGTCGGCGATTCCCAATCGTCCTCGACGAAGCGGATGTCGTGCTTGGTGAAATCGATGCCGATCGCGGCCAGCGAGCCGAGATACAGCTCCTGCAGGTCGGGCGGGCTCGGCTTCAGGATCACCTGATACTGGTAGTAATGCTGGAGCCGGTTGGGGTTCTCGCCATAGCGGCCGTCGGTCGGGCGGCGGCAGGGCTGGACGAAGGCGGCGTTCCACGATTCCGGCCCCAGCGCGCGCAGCGTGGTGGCGGGGTGGAAGGTGCCGGCGCCCATCCGCATGTCATAGGGCTGCAGGATCAGGCAGCCGCGCGTGCTCCAATAGTCATGGAGCGTCAGGATCATGCGCTGGAAGCTGAGAGGTTCGGACAAGTTGGTCACCCTGTGAGGTTTGGGGAGCGCTTTGGCGCAGGGCGCGGAGGGGGTCAACCGGGG